>CAZVTL010000118.1:6191-11499 GCA_964630075.1 uncultured Tangfeifania sp. | reverse complement strand
AAATTGCCAGATGGAATTGAAGATCGGCGAAGCCAATCCCCAAGGTTACATTTTCTGTTGGTGAAAAAATTGGATCCTGGGGAGATCATTTTGTTGTTGATTTGTTTAAGTAATTGTAAAGTTTTCAATGTTTCAATGGGCCACAAAAGAATAAAATTCAATAAATTGCTAAATTTAGCTTCTAATCTGAAGGTCAAAATGAAACGAACATGTTGCGACCCAACTTCCTGGCAAATCATCATGATTTCGGCAACATGGAGTTCCATCTTACCTTGTTAAGTCAAATTGTGATCGTATGAGAAAGCTGGCAATTTTACTGGCGTTGTTCATGGTTAAACTGCTATCATTCGGGCAACCTGGAGAGAACCAACCGAAAATTGGGCTGGTGTTATCGGGGGGTGGAGCCAAAGGTTTTGCCCATGTTGGTGTGCTGAAGGTATTGGAAGAGGCTGGAATTCCCATTGACTACATCGCTGGGACAAGTATAGGAAGCATTGTAGGCGGATTGTATGCCTGTGGGTATGATGCCGCTTCCCTGGAAAAAATTGTAAAAAGTCAAGACTGGGGTACTCTGCTTAGCAATGAGTACAAGCAGGAATTTGTTTCCCCTTTTGACAAAATGGATAAATCGAGATACAATGTCAGTTTCCCCTTTGCCGAGAAGAAACTGGCACTCTCCAATGGACTCCTCAACGGACAGAATGCCATGGAGCTCTTTTCCTACCTGACGCTGGGATTTCACGATGTTTCAGATTTCTCCAAACTGCCCACCCCATTTCTTTGCATTGCGACAGATCTGACGACCGGGAAGGAAGTTGTACTTAAAAATGGATACCTCCCCAAGGCCATGCGGGCAAGCATGTCGATTCCTGCTGCCTTCACCTCCACTGAGATCAACGGCCAAATGTTGGTGGATGGGGGAATTACAAACAATTATCCTGTCGACCGCGCACTTCAAATGGGGGCGAACATCATCATTGGCGTTGATATTATGGATAGTTTGCTGACGGAGGATGAATTGCAGGCAATTCCTGAAGTTGTTTCCCAGATGATGATCTTTATGGGAATGGATAGAACCAACAACAATGCCAGGGCCGTGGATGTACCTATCCGACCATACATTCGCGGCTATTCTGCCGCCAGCTTTGATGCCGAATCGGCTGAAGTTCTCATGCAGCGGGGAGAAGAGGCGGCCAGAAGAGTATTGCCGCAATTGATCCAGATTCGGGATTCCATCCAACGCATGGCCAGGCCCCGGACGATTCACCGGCTGCCAAGGAACGATACAACCTTGGTCGTCAATCAAATTGAAGTAACCGGAACCGACAATGCCAAAATTGCATTCTACCTTGGACAGATTGGAATCAAACACGATCAAAGGGTAACGCTGGAGCACCTTAGAAATGGTATCTCCAGGCTCTATTCAACCGGTAATTACGAATATGTAAATTACCAACTGGTTGGCAAGAAATCAAAAACCCTTCGAATAGAGGTCAAGGAGCGGAAAAACAATACCATCAATGCAGGATTTCACTATGATTCAGATCTGCGAACAGCCATGCTGCTGAACATAACCCTCAGAAACCAAAATTTCTTTGGATCAAGGCTCTCCGTGGATGCCAGACTCTCCCAATTCCCCATGTTTGCAGCACAATATTCCATCGACAAGGGATGGAAACCGGGATTGTTCTCCAGGGTCATGTTCGTTGAAGACCTCATTTATACCTATAACAAGGGGAAAAAAGTAACCGAAATTGATGTTTCACTGCTCGACCTGCAGCTCGCAACCCATTCATTCATCACGGATGCTACCAGGTTCACAATTGGGACTTCGATGGACAGGTACAATACAGGGACCATTATCGGAGATACCACAGGATACAACCTCAAGGTGAAGGCCTATTTCAACCTTTTTGCCAGGATTGAGCACAACCGTCTGAACAAGATCTATTTCCCAACGAAGGGAACCAATGTATCTGCAGGAGCTAAAATGCTGCTGAACAATGGGAATGGCAATCCTGTAATGATTGGAGACTTCTCTTTCAAGCGGGCAAGATCCGTCTCAGACCGAATTACCTTGCTGTATTCCCTCCAGAGCCGAATGATTTTTGGTTCCAATGAATCCTATTTTCACAGGACATTCCTGGGGGGTTCCCAACGTACCAACTACATGGAAAATAGTCTGCCATTTTGCGGTGTAGAGCGGATGGAGATCAATACAGGAAGTGTTGGCACCGGCAGATTCGAAGCCCGCTTGAGAATGTGGGAAAAGATTTACTTCTCAGCCATGGGTGATTTCGGGTTGTACAGTGAAGAGAGTCTGTTTATTGGTCATCCCAAATCAATTTATGGGTTTGGATTGAATGCCGGATACGACAGTCTGGTGGGGCCCATGGAATTTAGCCTTAGCTATTCCAATTACAGACAGAATGTGATTCCATTTCTTTCCCTGGGATTTTGGTTCTGATTTTTTACTTCTCCGGGGAAATATAACTTTGCTGAATATTTACAAAGGCACAACCATGAGGCTGATTTTCCTGATAACTCTTTTTTGTTGCAATATTCTGACTAATGCAACCGCACAAAAAATAAACGCAGATCGATTCTTTGACTCTGAGAATTTGAAAGCAGCATCCTACAGTATCTATGCCATTGATGCAAAAACAGGCATGACCATCTGTGAAACTGCCCAGAAAAGTCTATCTCCCGCATCCGTAATGAAATTAATGACCACAGCAGTGGCGCTGGAACTGCTTGGGCCAGACTATACTTTTTCTACATCCTTGCACTATGCAGGGACCATTGATTCGCAAACAGGAACCCTTACCGGCAATTTGATTTTGAAAGGGGGTGGAGATCCGGCCTTCTATTCCTCCTTTTTTAAGGAGCACTACAGCAAATGTTTTGCAAATTGGGTCGGCCAGTTAAAGAAAAACGGTATTCACAGAATCAACGGAGATCTGATTCTTGACCTCTCTTCAATTAAAAATGCGACCGTTCCCGGGGGATGGGCATGGGATGATATTGGAAATTACTACGGGGCTGGCGTTTCATCCCTAACCTATTCCGATAATCTATACGACATACACTTTGCATCTCCTGAAGCTGCCGGCGTGAAAACAACCATCAAATCCTTCTCGCCGGAAATGACAGGACTCAAACTTGAAAACAGGGTGCGCTCCGCTACCAGGGCAGGAGATCATACCATTGTTTATGGAGCCCCCGGATCAAATACACAAATGATCGAAGGAACTATTCCAACCGACCAGTCTGACTTTGTGGTAAAAGCTGCCATGCCTGATCCACCATTGTTGGCAGGATACTCCTTGTTGCGGGAATTAAGGGTCAACGGAATCGGGATATCCGGTATTATTGCCAAGTCCTCTACCGAAGTTAAAGGATTCAAATCCCTGATAGGCATTCAGTTATCACCGCCACTCAAGGATTTGATTGTTCCACTAAACAAGGAGAGTCTCAATCTTTTTGCTGAACACCTGTTGTTGGAAGCAGGCAGGAAAAGCAAAGATGAACCTTCTGCGGCCAAAGGCATAGAGGCTTATCACCTATTCTGCAAAAACAATGGCATCGATACTTTGGGCTTTTCCCCGGTCGATGGCAGCGGTCTCACCAGAAGCAATGCGATGACTGCCAAAACCCTCGTAGAAACGATGAAATATATGTACAACAGTACAAACAGTGCCCATTTTCTAAATTCACTTCCAATAGCAGGCGTGGATGGTACGCTGAGAAATTCATTCAAGAAGACTCCACTCGAGAAAAATCTCCTGGCCAAAACAGGATCGATGGCCAGGGTCAGAAGCATCGCCGGTTCACTGAATACCAAAAGCAAGAAGACGATTCTGTTTGCCATCCTCGTCAACAATTTTGACCTGACCACCGGAGAGATGACCAAGTTGCTGGAATCGATTCTCATGGGCTTTTACAACGACTAAATATGAATTATGAATTTTTGGTTAAAATATTCCACAATTCACAAACCCTAACAAAAAGCCGATAAAAACTATAATTTATTAATAATTTAACCTAAAACGCTTACGATTTTATTTTGCAGTGAAATTTTTATTGATACTTTTGTCGCGGAAGAATTGCTAAAACAGGCAATTGTTCACTGAAACAAATAAAACAATTTAGAGTATAAAGAAAACATGAAGACATCTTTTGACAGCCTCCTTCTCGTGGTCATTCTAATTCTCGTCTGTGCAGGTTGAGGAGGTTGAGTATTTGTGATAAAAAATAGAAGAACCTTTCTCAACATACCGGGAAAGGTTTTTTTTTAATAAAAATTATTATGCAAAAAGGGTTAAGAAGCAATCAATCTACGCAAGGACGTAAGATGGCAGGAGCAAGAAGCTTGTGGCGTGCCAACGGAATGAAGGAAAATCATTTTGGAAAGCCCATCATCGCCATTGTAAATTCCTTCACGCAATTCGTTCCGGGACATACTCACCTTCATGAAGTGGGACAAATGGTCAAGAAGTTGATCGAAGCAGAGGGGTGTTTTGCCGCAGAGTTCAATACCATCGCAATCGATGATGGAATTGCCATGGGACACAATGGGATGCTCTATTCACTTCCCTCCAGGGATTTGATCGCCGACAGTGTGGAATACATGGTGAATGCCCACCAGGCGGATGCCATGATCTGCATCTCCAACTGTGATAAAATTACGCCGGGAATGATGATGGCCTCCATGAGGCTCAATATTCCCACTATCTTTGTCTCCGGTGGCCCCATGGAAGCCGGTGAGATCCGCGGCAAGCAATACGATCTGGTGGATGCCATGGTGATGGGAGCGGATGATTCGGTGGATCCCGGACTTTTATCGGAAGTTGAACAGGATGCCTGCCCTACCTGTGGCTCCTGCTCCGGAATGTTTACCGCCAACTCCATGAATTGCCTGACGGAAGCGCTGGGTCTTTCCCTGCCGGGAAACGGAACCATCGTTGCCACTCACCTCAACCGCAAAAGACTTTTTGAAAAAGCAGCCAAACGCATTGTCGAGATAACTTACGACTACTACCGTGATGGCAATGAATCGGTTTTACCCCGCTCCATTGCTAACCGCGATGCCTTTATGAATGCCATGACCCTGGATATTGCCATGGGTGGATCCACCAATACGGTGCTGCATCTTTTGGCCATAGCGCACGAAGCAGAGGTAGATTTTACCATGAAGGAGATGGATGAGTTATCCCGCAAGGTTCCCTGCATCTGTAAGGTGGCCCCCAGCTCCTCCTACCACATCCAGGATGTAAACAGGGCTGGCGGAATCATGGGGATTTTGGGT
>CAZVTL010000118.1:0-6181 GCA_964630075.1 uncultured Tangfeifania sp. | reverse complement strand
TGGATGAGCCAACCCTGGCTGCCGCAATTGAAAAATATGACCTCCGCAGGGTTGGCAATAATTCAGAAGCCTACAAGTTGTACGCTTCAGCTCCAGGCAACCTGGGTCGTAACCTGGTGATGGGTTCCCAGGAAAAATATTATGCAGAACTGGATCTGGACCGTGAAAAAGGGTGCATCCGTTCGGTGGAACATGCCTTCTCCAAAGAGGGTGGACTGGCTGTATTGTATGGGAACATTGCCCTGAACGGCTGTATCGTTAAAACGGCCGGGGTAGATGCTTCGGTTTACCACTTCGAAGGTACAGCCCGGGTCTTCGAATCCCAGGAGGAGTCCTGCACCGGGATCCTGGAGGGGAAAGTAAAACCTGGAGATGTAGTTGTCATCCGCTACGAAGGGCCCAAAGGCGGTCCGGGAATGCAGGAGATGCTCTATCCGACCTCCTATCTCAAATCCAGGAAACTTGACAAGGTTTGCGCCCTGCTTACAGACGGACGCTTTTCTGGTGGCACATCCGGACTCTCCATTGGCCATGTTTCTCCGGAAGCTGCAGCCGGCGGAACAATCGCGTTGCTGGAAGACGGAGATAAAATTGTGATAGACATTCCCACCAGGAGGATTGAGTGGCTGGTAAGTGAAGCTGAGATGGCACTTCGCCGGTCCAAAGCGGAGGCCCGCGGAAATGAAGCATGGAAACCTGTTTCAAGGGTGCGCAACGTTTCAAAAGCACTGAGGGCTTACGCACAAAATGTTTCCTCTGCCGACAGGGGGGCCATCCGACTGATAGAAGACTAGGGGACTGTGAGACCTGGGGACATAGGGACTGGGATGACGGAGAGAGGACGATAAAGATCGGTTCAGAGCTCACGGTCCCTGAGCCTGGACTCCCCTGAGCCTGTCGAAGGGTAGAAGGGTCGAAGAGGTAACCTTTGAGAATTAAAAAACGAGAGGATAAATTCCTGTAATTTTAAAAAAATGATTTCAAAACATACAACTTCTTATTACATAAATGATCAGATATGACAACCAAAAATGAGAAAATAAAGAATAGTCCGAAGGAGACCATTGAAATAACTGGTTCTGAAGCGATGATACGCTCCCTGGTTGCAGAAGGGGTGGAGACAATCTTTGGCTACCCGGGAGGAGCCATCATGCCAATATACGATGCATTGTACGACTTTGGCCATCATGTCAAGCATGTGCTGGTCAGGCATGAACAGGGAGCAGTCCACGCGGCCCAGGGATATGCCAGGGTATCCGGGAAGGTAGGGGTCTGCTTTGCGACCTCCGGTCCGGGAGCTACCAACCTGATTACTGGCATCGCCGATGCGATGATCGATTCTACACCGCTGGTCTGTGTCACTGGCCAGGTCACCTCGGGACTGCTCGGAACAGATGCATTCCAGGAATCAGACGTGATTGGCATCTCCATGCCGGTAACCAAATGGAACTACCAAATTACCAGCCCTGATGAAATCCCTGAAGCGATCGCAAAGGCATTTTATATCGCCTCCACCGGCCGTCCGGGCCCGGTCCTGCTCGATATCACCAAGGATGCCCAATTTGGGAAACTACAGTTTGCCTACGAGAAATGCACCAAAATACGTTCCTATGTACCCGAATTTCCCACCGACAAGAAACAGCTGAAGAAGGCAGCAGACCTTATCAATTCAGCCAAAAAGCCCTACCTGATTTACGGACAGGGTATCTTACTCTCAGGGGCCGAGAAGGAGTTGCTGAGTTTCATTGAAAAAACCGGAATCCCGTCGGCATCAACACTCCTGGGAATATCAGCCCTGGATAGCGACCACCCGCTGAACATGGGGATGCTCGGCATGCATGGCAACTATGCTCCCAACATCAAAACCAATGAATGCGATGTGTTGATTGCCATCGGGATGCGTTTTGATGACAGGGTAACAGGAAGCATCAGTACCTATGCGAAACAGGCCAAGGTGATTCACATCGAAATTGATCCGGCAGAGATCGATAAAAACATTAAAACAGAAGTAGCCATATTGGGCGATGCCAAACATACCCTGCGTCTGCTTACCACTTTGCTCGAGGAGAAGAAACACACCGAATGGGTGAATGAATTCCTCGTGGCCCGAAACAAGGAGGAGGAGAAGGTGATCGTTCATGACCTGAACCCCAGCAAACCAGGCATGACCATGGGAGAGGTCGTTCGGTTATCGACCAATTTGACCGACAACAAAGCGATTATTGTGACCGATGTAGGCCAGAACCAGATGGCGGCTGCCCGCTATGCGCGGTTCAGTCAGTCTAGATCCTGGGTTACCTCGGGAGGACTTGGCACCATGGGTTTTGGATTGCCTGCGGCCATCGGGGCAAAATTTGGAGCTCCTGACAAAGAGGTAATTCTCTTTGCCGGGGATGGAGGGATTCAGATGACGGTACAGGAACTGGGGACAATTTCACAGGAGAAACTGCCTGTCAAAATGGTAGTATTGAACAACGATTTCCTCGGAATGGTTCGGCAATGGCAGGAGCTCTTTTTTGAGAAAAGATATTCATTTACGGAGATCACCAGTCCCAATTTTGTCAAACTGGCTGATGCCTATGGGATTCCGGCAGCAACAGTTACTGAAAGGAAAGATCTCGAAGCTGCTATGAAATGTATGATAGATTCCAAAGGGCCTTACCTCCTGGAAGTCAAAATTGAGCAGGAGGACAATATTTTCCCTATGATCCCTGCTGGTGCATCCGTATCCAGGTGTCTGCTTGGTACAGACGAAATGTAATTCACATCCTATTAAAACGAAATTATGAAGCAAGAATATATCATCAGCGCATACACCGAAAACCACATTGGGTTGCTGAACCGAATCACCATCATTTTTACCCGCAGAAAAGTAAACATCGAGAGCTTAACTGTTTCTGAATCAGCATTGGCCGGCATCTCAAAATTTACCATCGTGGTAAATGAAGAGAAGGGGAAAGTGATCAACATCGTGAAACAGATCGAGAAATTGATTGAGGTACTGAAGGCATTTTACCACACCAACGAGGAGATGATCTTTCAGGAAATCGCCCTGTACAAAGTACCAACACAAGCCTTGATGGAGAGTGACCAGATCGAGAAGATGATCCGTAGTCACAATGCCCGGATTCTTGAAATCACCAAGGAGTATACGGTGATTGAGAAAACAGGCCACAAGGAGGAGACCCAGGCGCTCTTTGATGGACTGAACCAATTTGGGGTATTGCAGTTCATTCGCTCGGGCAGAATTGCCATTACCAGGTCACCAATTGAAAAACTCTCTGAATTTCTTCGGGAAAGGGATGCCCTGTTTAGCAAGTTGGAGGCAAAAGAGAAATAGCTTGCAGTAAATTAGTGCACGAGGGATGGGATTAAAATAGGGAAACATATAGAAACAAAAAATATTAAGTAAAATGGACAACAAAGTATACATTTTTGATACGACCCTGAGGGATGGAGAGCAGGTTCCCGGATGTCAGCTGAACACGATTGAGAAAATCGAGGTAGCCAAAGTTCTGGAACAGCTGGGTGTCGATGTAATTGAAGCAGGATTTCCGATCTCCAGTCCGGGTGACTTCAAGTCGGTGGTCGAAATCTCCAAGGCAGTAACCTGGCCAACCATTTGTGCCTTGACACGTGCGGTTGAAAAGGACATCGAAGTTGCTGCAGAGTCGCTCAAATATGCCAAAAGAGGACGTATACATACAGGGATTGGCACCTCACCCTATCACATCGTATCCAAACTGAATTCCAATCCGGATGAAATACTGGAAAGGGCAGTCAGGGCAGTAAAATATGCCAAAAGATTTGTTGAAGATGTTGAGTTTTACGCCGAGGATGCCGGTCGTTCCGACAACGTCTACCTGGCCCGCGTGATTGAGGCTGTCATCAAGGCAGGCGCCACAGTGGTCAACATTCCGGATACGACAGGCTACTGCCTGCCCTACGAATTTGGCGAAAAGATCAAATTCCTCGTTGAAAACGTACCAAACATCCACAAAGCCATCATCTCCACCCATTGTCACAACGATTTGGGCATGGCCACGGCCAATACCATTGCGGGAGTGATGAATGGTGCCCGTCAGGTCGAGGTGACCATCAACGGCATTGGAGAACGTGCCGGAAATACCTCCCTGGAAGAGGTGGTCATGATCCTCCGTTCCCACAAGGAGCTGGATCTGCACACCAACATCAACACAAAAAATATTTACAAGACCAGCAAACTCATCTCCAGCCTGATGAACATGCCGGTGCAGCCCAACAAAGCCATTGTGGGCAGAAATGCCTTTGCCCATTCCAGCGGCATCCACCAGGATGGGGTGCTGAAAAACCGCGAGAACTATGAAATCATTGACCCGGTGGAGGTAGGCATCAACGAATCCTCCATTGTACTGACTGCCAGGAGCGGACGCGCAGCATTGAAACATCACCTCGATATGCTGGGCGTTAAACTGTCCAAAGCTAAACTGGATGAGGTGTACCAGGATTTCCTGTTGCTTGCCGACAAGAAGAAAGATATCAAGGAGGACGACCTCCTGGTATTGGTTGGGGAATTGGGTCAGGGCGAGCGACGCATCAAACTCGATTTTTTGCAGGTCGTAACCGGTAAGAATCTGATCCCCATGGCAACCCTTCGCCTGGATATCGCTGGTGAAAAATTTACAGCTACGGAATCAGGGAATGGACCAGTTGACGCTGCCATCAAAGCCGTCAAGGCCATTATCCACCGAAAGGTGACCCTGCAGGAGTTCCTGATTCAGGCCATCAACAAAGGAAGTGACGACATTGGCAAAGTACACATGCAGGTAGAGTATGAAGAGAATATTTTCAACGGTTTTGGTGCCAACACCGATATCATCACGGCCTCCGTCGAGGCATTTATCGATGCCATCAACAAAATTGGAAACAGTGAAATCACTTCAAACAAATAAAAACAATAAATTTTGGAACCAACAACATTATTTGACAAAATCTGGGATTCCCATGTGGTGAACAAAATCGAAGGAGGCCCCTCGGTACTCTACATCGACCGCCATTTTATCCATGAAGTAACCAGTCCTGTGGCATTCTCCGGATTGGAAAGCCGCGGTCTGAAGGTCTTCAGGCCGCAAAATACCGTGGCCACCCCCGATCACAATGTCCCTACCATCGAACAGCACCTTCCAATCCGGGAGGAGCTTTCCCGCAAGCAGGTAGAGACACTAACCACCAATTGTGAAAGACACAACATCCCTATGTATGGGTTGAGTCACAAATGGCATGGCATCGTCCACATCATTGGTCCAGAGTTGGGAATTACCCAGCCGGGCGACAGCCATACTTCGACGCACGGAGCCTTCGGTGCAATTGCCTTCGGAATCGGTACCAGCGAGGTAGAGATGGTTTTTGCCAGTCAGTGCATCCTGCAACCGAAGCCGAAAAAAATGAGGATCAATGTAGAGGGGCAACTGGCTAAAAATGTCACCTCAAAGGACATCGCACTCTACGTCATTTCCCAAATATCCACCTCAGGTGGCACCGGACACTTCATTGAATTTGCCGGATCCGCGATTCGCTCCCTCTCGATGGAGGCCAGGATGACACTTTGCAACATGAGCATTGAGTGTGGTGCCCGCGGCGGGATGATTGCGCCGGATGAAACTACCTTTGCCTACCTGAAGGGACGTGAAGAGGCCCCGAAAGGAGCTGCATGGGAGGAGAAAGTTGCTGCCTGGAAACTGCTCAAGAGTGATGAAAATGCAGTGTTTGACACCGAATATACTTACGATGCAGCAGATATTTCCCCGATGATTACCTATGGCACCAATCCTGGTATGGGAGTTGGTATCGAAGGTTCGATCCCTACCGGGGATGAATTGACCGGCAGCGATCGCGCCACTTTCCTCAAATCACTCGAATACATGGGCTTCCAACCCGGAGAGCAACTGAAGGGAAAGAAAATCGATTATGTCTTCATCGGGAGTTGTACCAATGGCAGGATTGAAGACTTCAGGCAATTTGCCAACTACATCAAGGGAAAGAAGAAAGCCTCCTGGGTCACCGCCTGGATTGTTCCCGGATCGAAACAGGTGGAGAAACAGATTCGTGAAGAGGGATTGGTGGAGATCATGGAAGCCGCCGGCTTTGCCCTTCGTCAACCCGGATGTTCCGCATGCCTGGCCATGAACGACGACAAGGTTCC
>CAZVTL010000117.1:0-11555 GCA_964630075.1 uncultured Tangfeifania sp. | reverse complement strand
CATATCAACAGCATACACCCTGAAATCAATTGCAAGGATTGCACCTGTACCAGGGAGTTTCCGCCGCATGGCGCTTTTTGCTACAAAGCCACCACCTACGAGACGACCCGTTTGCTGGCCTCAAGGCTCGGTCTGCAGGAAGGAACATTTTCCCAAAGCTTTCAGTCCAGGCTTTCAGACAAGTGGTTGGAGCCTTTCACGGACAAGGTACTTTTAAAGTTGGCCGGACAGGGCGTAAAAAGCGTTTTAATTGTTGCCCCGGCATTTGTAGCAGACTGTCTGGAGACAACAGTGGAGCTGGGGGTTGAATTCAAACAAAAGTTTCTACTGGCTGGTGGTGAAAATCTTGAATTTGTCGAAAGTTTGAATGATTCCCCACTCTGGATTGAAGCAATTAGACAGATGGTAGAAAAGGTCTGATTATCAAACAAAAGAATTACCGCGCCTTCTCCTTCAGGTATTTGAAAACTATCCTTAATCCCAGCAGTAGGCAGAACAACCCGAATAAGATAAAAAGCCCTCCAAGGATCATTGCCAGAATCTCTTTGGTGGTTTCAGGCATAAGTTTGGCCAATCTTTGGGCAACCGTGTAGGCACCTGTATTGGTAACGCCAGCTGGCGCTGTCCTGGTAGCCCAGATGATCAATATGCCGATCCCGGTTACAACAATTCCAATCCCCCATGCAAGGAAGAATCCCTCTTTGTCAAACTTGACTGGCAGGATTTTTTTTTGTTTGGGTGGATTCTTCTTCACAATCGTCACTTTGCTTTCAGCTCCCAGTGCTGATCCTTTTTTCTTAATCATAACAATTCATCTAATGTACTGTTTAACAACTACTGGATCGCTCAATTCTCCCGAATTTATGCATCTAAATATACAAAAAAAATATAACTTTATGCATCTAACTTAATTCAAGTACGGATGAAAACCTTGCTGTTCACACTTGTCTCAGTCATACTGCACTTGTTCATTATGAAGTCGGTTATCAAGAATTACCTGGATTGGGCCAGTCCGATACCCTCAGATGCCACAGATCTTGTTGCTATTTACAACCCATCCCAGACACTTGGAGCATTTGTCTTGCCCCTCAAAATACTGAGCTGGAATGAGACAGCCAGGGAGGATGCCTCCATCCTGAAAGACCAGGTTACAGGAATACAAATGCTTTCTGAGCTCCGGGAATTCTATCTGGACCGGTTACAGAAGTCAGTGAGCGAAAGAAAAGTCATAGTGGAAACACTAAACTCCCTTCAGCCGGTAAAAGCAATTGACAGTCAATTGATGAGCTATTTCTCAGGGTTAAGCTGGCTAAAATGGTCACCAAAAAAATAGCGGTCATGGCTGGATTGCCGCAAAGCGCCAAATTGTTAGTTTTACAGTCATGGAAGAACAGGAACCTGCAAGGGTAAGACGAATCAGGTACAAAGGAACTCACCCAAAGACCTATCAGGAAAAATACAAGGAGCTGAATCCGGAACAGTACCAGGAGGACATTGCCAAGGTATTGTCGCAAGGTCGCACGCCTGCTGGAATGCATCGATCGATCTGTGTACAGGAAATCATGGAATTTCTCGCTATTTCTCCTGGACAGAAAGGGTTGGATGCAACGCTTGGTTATGGTGGGCATAGTCTGGAAATGGTTCAGCGTTTGCTTCCGGGAGGGCATCTTTATGGAATCGATGTAGATCCATATGAATTGCCAAGAACCAGGGACCGGCTGGCTTCTTTTGGTTATGGTCCCGAAGCAGTGACCATCCGCAAAATGAATTTTTCGGATATTGATCTGTTGGTAGAAGCGTCCGGACCCCTGAATTTTGTATTGGCTGATCTGGGTGTCTCCTCCATGCAGATCGACAATCCTGAAAGAGGATTCTCCTTCAAGTTGGAAGGGCCACTTGACTTGAGACTAAATCCCAAAACTGGGAAGTCTGCTGCGACACTTCTTAGAACGCTCTCCGCGGAACCTCTGGAAGCGTTGCTTACCAGCAATGCAGATGAACCCTATTCCGGGTTGATTGCCGCTGCCATTGTTGCTAACATCTCCAAGGGAATTACCATTGCTACAACCACGCAACTGCGTGAAATTATCCAGGAGGCCTTGGAATTTCTGCCCGCAGCGACGCGTAGGGAAGAGGTAAAAAAATCGTGTCAGCGATGTTTTCAGGCCTTGCGGATTGCGGTGAACAATGAATTTGGGGTATTGGATGAGTTCCTGGACAAATTACCGGAGGCTTTGGTGCCCGGAGGCCGGGTAGCGATACTCTCTTTCCATTCGGGTGAAGACCGGCGTGTAAAGAAATCATTTCAGTATTATTTCCGTGAAGGGATCTACAAGGAGGTGGCACCTGATCCAATCCGGCCATCCGTCCAGGAATGCAACACCAATCCACGGGCCAGGTCTGCAAAATTGCGCTGGGCCATAAAAGCATAAAAAATGAATGAACTTACTACCTATACTTTGCTCTGTCTTACCTCATTCTTTACCTTGATCAATCCGATCGGGACGATGCCTATTTTTATGACCATGACCTCCGAACTGGATGTTGCAAACCGGAATCACACCGCAAAAAAAGCTTCCATTGTGGCCTTTGCGACCATTCTTGTCTTTGCTTTTTCCGGTCAGCTGCTCTTTAAATTTTTTGGCATTTCGGTGAACAGTTTTAAAATCGTGGGAGGTGTGATCTTCTTTATCATGGGGATGGATATGCTGCAGGCACGCCTCAGTCAGGTGAAGATCAAAGATTCGGAGATTAAAAGTTACGTAAATGACATATCCATTACCCCTTTGGCCATCCCTATGATATGCGGCCCGGGAGCCATTACCAATTCAATCGTACTAATGGAGAAAGCGACCACCCTGGAAATGAAAATTGTTCTGGTTGCCTCGATTTCTGTGGTGGTACTTTTAACCTATCTGATTTTGCTCAGTTCATCCAAAATCATTAAACTCCTGGGTGAGACTGGCAACAATGTATTGATGCGGTTGATGGGACTGATTGTCATGGTTATTGCCGTTGAATTTTTCTTTAGTGGTCTGAAACCAATCATAACGGATATGTTAAAATAGTATGAAAGAAAGACTTGCAATCCTTGCTTAAAAAAAGAAAGGAGATAAGATCTGTATTTGCCAATGTTTTTTATCCTGCCTCCGTAGCTAATTCAGTTGTTAAATGTCAATTGGATTGATAATTAACTAACTTTGTTCCATAATTACAGTTGAAATTGCTATGCTTCTTGATATTTTTATCACCTTCTCACTGGTCTTTCTGAATGGTTTTTTTGTGGCTGCTGAGTTTGCCATTGTGAAGGTCAGAGTCTCTCAACTCGAAGTGAAAGTAAAAGATGGCAATCGCACAGCCATACTTTCCAAACACATTGTTTCACATCTGGATGGCTATCTGGCAGCAACCCAATTGGGTATTACCATTGCCAGTCTGGGTTTGGGATGGATTGGAGAACCTGTAGTGGCAGAGATCATTAAAAGGAGCATGGAGTTGATGGGAATGGAGGCAGATCCTGCCTTAACCCATGCCATTGCTTTGCCTGTTGCCTTTGCTTTGATCACAATTCTGCACATTGTATTTGGTGAGCTTGCACCTAAATCATTGGCCATTCAACGTTCTGAATCAACTACGCTTGCCATAGCTTATCCCCTTCAATTTTTCTTTATTCTATTCAAACCGGTTATCTGGTTGTTAAACAGCATTGCCAATTCAATTTTGAAAATGATCGGCATCTCACCAGTGCATGGTGCGGATGTCCACAGCAGTGAAGAGTTGATCTACCTCGTACAACAGGGACAAGAAAGCGGAAAGATTGATGCAGCCGAATACAAAATCATCAAAAATGCCTTCAATTTTTCGGAACAGACAGCCAAACAGATCATGGTTCCAAGAACCCAGGTTTTTGCCATTGATCTCAACGATTTTAATGATACCATCTTCGACAAGGTAATAGATGAAAATTATTCGAGGATACCCTGTTTTGAGGACAATCTCGACAATATTGTCGGTGTGGTTTATTTGAAGGATATTTTGCTTGCTTTTCGGAAAAAGGATTCGGTTAATATCCGTAGCATCATGCGGAACATCCTGGTCGTTCCGGAGACAAAGCTCATCGGACAGCTTTTGAATGAGTTTCAGATCAAACATCAGCAAATTGCCCTTGTCGTGGATGAATATGGTGGTACGGAAGGTATTATTACCATGGAGGATATCCTGGAGGAGTTGGTGGGAGAGATTCAGGATGAATATGACAATGAGATCCCCTTTGTTGAGAAGATCAATGAAAGGACTTACAGTGTTTTGGCCTCTTCCACTTTGGATGACATCAATGAATTGTTGCCTCATCCAATCGAAAAAGATGTTCAATATGAGACACTGGCTGGTTATCTGATCCTGAAATTCGGCAAAATACCGGCTGTCAAGGAGAAAATCACCCTGGACAATTATGAGTTCTCTATTGTCAAAAAGAACAGAAGCACCATTGTATTGGTTCAAATGGTGGATTTACTTGAAATTGAAAAGTAGACTTCCTTTCCAAAAGCAAACGTTAGCTTTTGATGGCACGAATCATAGCCAATATTCCTTCGCGCATCGCAGAGACTCTTTTGAAAAGTTGACGGTTCAAGGATCTTAGTTTTATTATTCTGAGCAGGTCGATGTCGAACATCAGCAATTGATAAGCATACTTGCCAGCAAAAGGTATCAATACGAAGGTGACTGTTGCGGCGATCAAAGAACCACTGACCATTCCGACTATACTGCTCTCCATCAAGTAGAAGATTGGAAAGAGCAGCAATCCCACTGCAAAATTAATTGAACTCCGGAAGGCCGGATCCTTTATCTTCCTGGTAAGAAATTGCCTTGGGATCAGGAATGGAAGGATGCTAAAGAGGGCGCCTACAAGCACAACAGGAAATGACAAAAGAGCCCCAGTCATGCCTGCCAGTAATTTAACCAGATTTGCATTTTGTGCCTTGACAAGCTGTTGGTTGGAGTATCCGGCGCGGCTGATAAGGACCATGTAGGTTTGGGTCCTATCGGTAAGTTCTTTAAAAACAGTCGGATTTGAGAGCTCCAAATGCTCGATTTTCCGGATCATCTCCTGGTCCGCCTTGAAGCGATTCAAAGTTTTATTCTCGCTAAAATGACAATTTTTGGTATACTCCTCCCCGGCAATGGCTCTGAAATTCTCGTAATCTATGTAATGTTCGCCGCTGTTGATCTGCATGGTGAGCGGCTCAAGTGACGCCCGTATATCCTCTCTGAGGGAGAGCATCGCGCTTAAAGTATTCTCTTTGTATGCCTCTTTGTAACTGTCGATGCCAATTGGCTTCCCATATTGTACGAGCAGTGTCCGGTTAAATTTCCAATAATGATCGTAAAAGATCCCGGTAGGTACCAGTTGCAAATCCATTTCAAAATTGTTCTTCTCTTCAGCTTCCAGCGCAATGCGCGGGATCGCTTTTTTGTGCGGAAGCATCTGTCTCTTGCCCGAATGGGCAGCCTCCGGAAAGAGTGCAATGGACTGGTTTGCCTCCAAAACCTCAGTTACCTGCTTGAAAATCTCTTCGTTGTTGGCAAGACTGTCCTTTCCATCCCTGATCCGATAGATGGGGATCATCTTCATAAATTTCAGAATGGGACGGGTAAAACTACTTTTGAAGATATCGGCCCTGGTTAACCAGAGGGTTTGCAGCGGATTGGTTAACACCAATGCCAATGGATCCATCAATGCATTTTGGTGATTGGCAGCAAAAATAATGGGTTTTTCTTCCGGAATATTGTCGCGACCAACTACCACAATTTTTTTGTGCGTAAGCCAAAAGGCAAATCGCACATAAATTCTCAAAGCATTGTATCCTTTAGATTGTTTATTCATCCTTCAAAAATAAAAATTTGATCCTGACAGTTTTGTTCTAAACTATCGTTTATCTTCCTGGTAAATGTTTCACCTCAAGCTAAGGCAGGGCGACGTGACCAATTCCAGGCCACAATTAAACCACTGATGATGTGCCATACCCCCCACCAAGCCGCGATGATGGCCATTCCACCCAATTCCATATCCGGCGGAAATATTTTGGGATTAAACATCAGTGCCAATGCCAATCCTGAATTTTGGATTCCCGTTTCAATAGAGATGGTGCGCCTATCCTTTTGCGGACATTTGAGCGCGGCACTAAAGAAGTAGCCAATGGCCAAGGCCAATCCATTCTGTAGCAACACAAAGATGAAGACCAGGTGCATGTAGGACATGAATTGGGTGAAATTGGCGACAAGCAGGCTAATCACCATCAAAACAAAGAAGAGCAATGATCCTTTGTTGATAGGTTTCCTAATTTTATTGGTGAACTCCGGGAATCTTTTGGCTATCGATAAGCCCAAAATAACAGGTATTCCGAGTAAAATAAAAACTGTTTGAAACATCTGGAAATTGTCAATTTCCAAGGTTCTTACCAGACCAGCCGCTCCATGCGCATTGTAGTATTTTATGTATAAATTACCCCAAAAAGCAAAATTAAAAGGAGTAAAGAATACTGCTGCCATGGTGGACATGGCCGTTAGACTGACTGACAATGCTACATTTGCCTTGGCCATGGAACTGATAAAATTTGAGATGTTGCCACCCGGGCAGGCAGCCACCAGGATCATCCCCAAAGCAATCGTTGGGGTAGGATTGAGCAACATTACCAAAAGGAATGTAAATGCAGGCAGCAGGAACGTCTGGCTGATGAATCCAACAATGGCCGATTTTGGCTTCTTAAGAATATCGGTAAAATGCTCAACCTTTATATCCAAGGCAACGCCAAACATGACAAATGCCAGTGCAACATTCAGGAAAACCAACCCTGCCGGGGAAAAATTGAGGCGAACATGGTCAAGTACTTCTAGGGAGTTATTCATAGGATAATTGGAAAATGTGAAAATTGGAAAATGAAAGCTGCCAATCCCCAATAAAAATTCTTACTAAATTTTAAGGTCCCAACCCTTTCGATAGTTGGTCCGAACCAATTCGGCAGCGAACTGTTTGGCATTCAATTCCATCCTTTTTGGCTCTTTTCCGGGGATACCTGTGGCAACCGATATTTTGTCGTCATCAGACAAATTTGTAAAATTCATATTTTCACCATCCCAATTCAACTTCTTTTTCAATCCCTGCATGCGAACTGCAAGATTTCCCATGACCACCATCTCATTGAGCGGGCAGGCATATTCGAAGTTTGACAATGGCAGAACTCTATTTTCTGCTGATTCCTTACAGGCTCTTACCCAATCCATTTCATGACTGCCCTCTACCCTGCGCAGTGATTTGGGTGGTTTGGCCAGTTTGGCATATTGCTCTTCCGGTAGCAACTTGTAGTTGCTGCCATAATTTCCGCATATCAACTTTCCTTTGGTTCCATGGAAGATGATACCATTCTTTCCCTGTCCAAGTTCAATTCCGTCAGGCAGCGTGTTCGGACGGGCAGGCAAGAGACCACCATCGTACCAGGTAACATCTACAGCAGGCATTTTGAATTTACCAACATTTTGTCTGGCAGGAAAGTTGTACCTGATCAATGAGGTATTTGGAGCACTTTCGTTGTTAAAGGAAGAGGAAGAGGCCTCAACAGCAACCGGGTGGCCCAATTTCAATGCTGAAAAGACGACATCCAGCACATGGCAAGCCATATCCCCCAGGGCACCCGTTCCAAAGTCCCACCATCCCCTCCAGTTCCAGGGATGATAAGCCGAGTGGTAAGGTCGCATGGGAGCCGGGCCGATGAAGAGATCCCAGTTGATACTTTCAGGCAACCACATTCCCTGGCTTGGCCGGGTCAAACCCTGGGGCCAAATGGGTCGATCGGTCCAGGCTTCAACTTGTTGGACCTCCCCAATTGCTCCGCTCCAAATCAGTTCACATACATCGGCAACCGCAGGATTGCTATGTCCCTCGTTGCCCATCTGGGTAACTACCTTGTATTTTCGGGATGCCTCCAGAAGTACCCTGGACTCATAAACAGTATGTGTAAGCGGTTTTTGCACATAAACATGCTTGCCAAGCTGCATGGCAGCAAGGGCAGCAACAGCATGGGTATGATCGGGTGTTGCGATCATTACCGCATCAATATCCTTGTGCATCTCCTCCAGCATGATGCGGTAATCCATGAAACGTTTGGCAGCCGGGTACTGGTCAAAGGTCTTTGAAGCATAATTCCAGTCAATATCGCACAAGGCTACAATGTTTTCTGAATTCATGTTGCGCAGGTTAACCTGCCCTTTCCCGCCAACACCTATCCCGGCGATGCGTAGTTTGTCACTTGGTGGCTGATGGCCAAGTCCAGCCACTACCTGACCTGGCAAAATGGTTAAACTTGCAGCAGTTGCTGCTGATGTACCGATAAAGTCTCTTCTGGAGAGTTTTTTGGATGCTTCCATTTTTTGAAAGTAGTTTAGTTGCCGGTTAATAATCAATCCTGACAAACAGGAATGAAACAGCCATTTAAAATTTAATTGCTCCAATTGAAATGGATTTGGAGCCATAGTCAATGCTGAACTTCAATTCCAAATGACAGTTAAAAAAACAAATATTTACGCATGAAAATATAAAAATATTTCCAAATTTATAACCTGATCCACAAAAAAGTCAGGGAAGGGCTTCTGCTACCACAAACGTGCTTCCACCTACAAAGATCAGATCGTCCTTGTCGGCATACATTCTGGCCTCTATCAAGGCCGAAGGTACATCCGTATAAGAAGCTCCGTTTAATCCAAAATAGGTAGCCATTTGCATCAGATGGTGCTCGGACATGGCTCTGGGTATAGAGGCTTTGGTAAAATAATAGACTGCTTCTTTGGGGAGCAGCGCAAGAACACCCACAATATCTTTGTCATTGACCATTCCCAATACAATGTGAAGTTTCCTGAATGGAATTGTTTTAATTTGGGCAACTACCTCCCTGATACCGGCCTCATTGTGACCGGTATCACAAATGATCCTCGGATTATAGCCAATGGTCTGCCATCTACCGGACAATCCGGTCAAGCCTGTAACGTTTTCGAGTCCATTCCGAATGTCCGATTCTGAGACCTTCCATCCCAACTGTTGAAGCACATGCAAGGCAGTCAGCATGGTGCACAAATTTTTAGATTGATAGGTACCCATCAAATCAAGCCGCAGATTTTCGAAGAGTATACCCTCCGAATTCCTGATTGTAAATAGCTGCTTCCCATCCAGAGAGATCATCGGGTAATCGGCCCGCAGCAGCTGGTCTGCAAAAACAGCGGTAGTATGGTTTTCTGCTACCTTTCCTTCAAAGATCATGGAGGTCTGAGGATGAGTCTCGCCAATGACCACCGGCACCTCAGGTTTAATAATGCCTGCTTTCTCCAGCGCAATCCGACCCAACGTATCTCCAAGTAAAGCGGTGTGATCCAGACTGATATTTGTGATAACCGACAGTTCTGGTGTAATCACATTGGTTGAATCAAGTCTTCCTCCAAGTCCGACTTCAATAATTGCCACCTCTACCCTCTGGGCAGCAAAATAATCGAATGCCATCATGACAGTTAACTCAAAGAAGGAGGGTTCAAGGTTCCCATTCTTGTTGAGGCTGAGGAAACGTTCGACGAAATCGACAACTGATGGCTCTGGTATCATCTCGCCATTGACCCGGATCCTTTCTCTAAAATCTTTCAGGTGCGGAGAGGTGTACAATCCCGTTTTGAAGCCTGCATGCTGAAATACAGCTGCCAACATGTGGGAGACTGATCCTTTTCCGTTGGTACCAGCCACATGCACGGTTCGGAAGTGGTGGTGCGGATGTTCAAAGAGCATGTCCAGTGCCTGCGTATTGTCGAGACTCCCTTTGTAGGCTGCCGGCCCCTTTCGCTGGTAATAAGGCAGATGTTCGTAAAGATATTCGAGAACCTCTTCGTAATTCATTCAGTTTCTTACTAACAATTTGTAGATACAAAGATGTAAAAAACCTTTGGTCAAAACTATCACCGCATGGTTTTAATATTATCTTTAAGCGTCACCAAGTGTGATCTGAATTGATTTGGGAAGGGATGCTGCGCCACAAATAGTTTGGCGTAATCCAAGCTTCCATATAGATGAAAATGTTATACTTATAACGAATTAACAGATGAAGCGACCAAAAACATTTGTACTCGATACCAACGTAATTTTACATGACAGTGAGTGTATTTACAATTTTGAAGACAATGATGTAGTAATACCAATCACGGTACTGGAGGAGTTGGACAAATTCAAAAGAGGGGACGATCAGATAAATTTTCAGGCCAGGCAGTTTGTAAGAATACTGGATGACCTGGTCGGGAAAAACCCCATTGACAAGGGTATACTGCTGGGTTCGGGAAAAGGGAAACTTTACATTGAATTGGGCAAACCCTATTCAGAGCAGCTCAGGGCCTCCTTCCGCGAGGACATTCCGGATCACCGGATACTGGCAATTGCGGAATTTTTGCGTGATAAACACACTGCACGAAAAGTGATCCTGGTAAGCAAGGATGTCAACCTGAGAATCAAGGCAAAGTCGCTTCACATTGAGGCGGAAGATTACAAGAATGACAAGGTAGAGGACATTGAAGTACTTTACCAGGGGATTCGTGAGATCAAAGACTATGATGATCAGCTAATTGCAAGAATGTATGAAAATAATTTCCTTTCTGTTGAGGAGTCACAGATTGAAAAGCGGCCCTTCCCCAATGAGTTTTTTATCCTGAAGAGCTCGCATGCAAGCGTTCTTGCACACTACAGCCCATTCCGTTCCAGGTTGGAGCGGGTTGACAAAAAGGTAGCTTTTGGTATCAGGCCCCGAAATGCAGAACAAACCTTTTCGTTGCAGGCACTTTTGGATCCAGAAATCAAGCTGGTGAGCCTGACAGGAAAAGCTGGTACCGGGAAAACGCTGTTGGCATTGGCTGCTGCCATTGCCCAACACAATATCTACGATCAGATCATGCTGGCACGGCCAATTGTGGCCCTCAGCAACCGTGACATTGGCTTCCTGCCGGGAGATGCAGAGGAGAAGGTATCACCCTATATGCAACCCCTCTTTGACAACCTGGCTGTTATCAAGCGTTGTTTTGACACCCATACCCATGAACACCATGTCATTGAAGATCTTCAAAAAGATGACCGGTTGGTAATCTGTCCACTGGCATTTATCAGGGGCCGAAGCCTGTCCAATTGCTATTTCATCATAGATGAAGCCCAAAATCTCACTCCCCACGAGGTAAAAACCATCATTACCAGGGCTGGAGAAGGTACCAAAATGGTATTTACCGGGGATATCCAGCAAATCGACTCTCCCTACCTGGATATGCAATCCAATGGACTAGCCTATCTTACCGACCGAATGAAAGGTCAGGATATTTTTGCTCATATCAATCTTCTGAAAGGAGAACGAAGTTACCTGGCTGAGCTGGCAAGTGACCTGCTTTAGAATTTTGGATTTTGGATTGGTAGTCCTAGTTGTTTGAAGGGTTTGAAGGGTTTAAACGGTTTTTGATGTTCAAACATTTCAAACATTTCAAACATTTCAAAC
>CAZVTL010000116.1:8493-11609 GCA_964630075.1 uncultured Tangfeifania sp. | reverse complement strand
TTACCAGAAAGAAAATTAAGAATCCGTTGAATGACATTATCAAGGCAAGTCTGGACGTGGCAAATGGAGACCGGAGTACCAGGCTTGAGGTAAAGCCGCACCAGTTATCCGACATGAGAATGGTGTCGCTTGCTTTCAATGAGATGTTGGACAATTTGCAGAGTGCGACCAATGAATTGCAAAATTGGTCTCAACAGCTTGAATACAAGGTGCAGAAGAAAACAGAGGAGTTGGGACAGGCCCAGAATGAACTTATCAATGTTGAAAGAATTGCCTCCCTGGGAAAATTGTCCCTGTCGGTGGCACATGAAATCAACAATCCCCTCTCCGGAATACTCATTTATGCCAAATTGGTATACAAACAGCTTGGAAATCAGGATATAGATCCAGTGAAGAAGGAATTGATGCTCAAACATCTGAAACTTATCGAGAATGAGACCAAAAGATGCGGAGATATTGTCAAAGGACTACTCGATTTTTCAAGGAAGAATCAAGACGGCTTTGAACAAAAGCATCTGCATGAGGTATTGCATGAAACTTTTGAACTGATGTCTCATCCGATAAAGATTGCCAATGTGCATTTCATTGCTGATTTTTCAGCAAGAGGTGATCTTATTTATGGCAGCCCCAACCAGGTTAAACAGGCTTGCATTGGTATCCTGGTAAATGCATCAGAAGCTGTAGGAGAGAATGGGGAGGTTATCTTCAGAACTTTCAATCCGGATCCGGATCATATCTGCATTGAAATAACCGACAACGGGGTAGGAATCAATCCGGAAGATCTGTCACATATCTTCGAACCCTTCTTTTCTACCAAGGAGGGTGCCAGCGGGATTGGGCTGGGATTGGCAATTGTACATGGCATCGTTCAGAATCACAAAGGAAAAGTAGATGTCAGATCGGAGCGGGGAAAGGGTACTACCTTGTCAATCACTTTACCACTGATTAAGAATTAATTTGAATAAAATGGCTAAAAAGATTTCAATTTTAATTGTTGACGACGAAGAATCTGTGAGGGACTCGTTGTACAACTGGTTTATAGAGGATGGTTACCATGTAGAGTGTGCCGAAGATGCCAAAAAAGCCCTTTCAATGCTTCAGTCAGAGAGTTTTCACATTATTCTGGCCGATATCAAAATGCCAGGAATGGATGGTCTGGAAATGTTGAAGCGGATCAAATCCTTGAAGAGCGATGCCATTGTAATCATCATGACTGCTTTTGCTACAGTGGATACAGCAGTACAAGCCTTAAAAGACGGGGCTTTCGATTATGTGACCAAACCCTTCGATCCTGACGATCTGTCGCATCTGATCAGAAATGCCTCCAAACAGATTAGCCTTACCGAAGAGAATGAAATTCTGAAGGATAAAGTAACCCTCCTTGAAAATGTTGAAGATATGATTGGGCAGAGTGAGGCCATGCAGGAGGTTTTCAAACAAATAGAAAGTGTTGCCCAATCCAATGCCTCAGTCATCATTACAGGAGAAAGCGGAACCGGCAAGGAATTAGTAGCCAAAGCAATACATGCAAATTCATCTCGCAAATTCTTTCCGATGGTGAGTGTTCATTGCGGAGCCCTTACCGAGAGTCTGCTGGAGAGCGAATTGTTTGGTCACGAGAAGGGTGCCTTTACGGGGGCTGTGTACAACCGAAAGGGAAGGTTTGAAATGGCTGACAGTGGGACCATCTTCCTGGACGAAATCGCTACCATTTCTCCAAAAATGCAGGTTGAACTGCTCCGGGTGCTGGAGACAAAGAGTTTTGTGAGGGTAGGAGGGAACAAGGAGATTAGTTCCGATTTCAGGGTACTTTGTGCAACAAACAGGGATTTAAAGAGCATGGTAGACAAGGGATTGTTCAGGGAGGACCTCTATTATCGGCTTAATGTGGTTAATATCAATGTGCCACCCCTCCGGAACAGAATAGAAGATATCCCCCTTCTGATTGATTATTTTATTAAGAAATGCTGCAACTCCATGAACAGACCCATCTTACCGATTGAACCAGCAGCACTGAGACGAATGGAAGAGTATAACTATCCCGGAAATATAAGGGAACTTGAAAATATGGTTGAACGTGCTATCGTGGTTGGGAATGGTAAGAAAATAATGCTCAAGGATCTCCCAATGGTGAAAGAAAGAATGAATACCTCATTTGAGAGTTTGGATGACCTGGGTAAAAAGCACATTCTTGCAATTCTTACCAAATATGGCTGGAACATAACCGTATCAGCAAAGGCGCTGAAACTGGACAGGGTCACCCTCTACAACAAAATTAAGAAGTATGGTTTAACTCAACCCAAATAGTATCTACTTCATTGTTCTAGTCAGGCTAGTTACTTTCTGTTGGCTTTCCATTCTTAGCAATCAAGGCATGCACCTGGAAAAAATTAAATTAATCTCATTTGGGTATTTCGAGAAAGGCCTTCTTGATAAGATCGTCAAGGATGTAGAACAGGTGTTCCAGCTTCCGGTGAAAACGAAGGAGGGGCATCTGGATCTCAGCCTGTTCTATGACCCTTCCAGAAGACAGTACGATGGGAACCGACTTTTGAAGGAGATCACAAACTCCTATGCAAAAGAACAGAACAAGACACTTGGACTCTTTAATGTAGACCTTTTTATTCCAATTTTAACCTATATATTCGGTCAGGCTTACCTGAACGGCAAAGCAGGGATCGCCTCCATCTACAGACTCAGAAACGAACGATATGGCATATTCAAGGATGAGAAGGTATTGATCAACCGCTTTCGCAAGGAGGTCATTCATGAACTTGGCCATACATTTGGCCTGATCCACTGTTACGATTCAACCTGTGTGATGAGGTCCAGTACCTATGTAGAAGACATTGATCAAAAGAATCACCAGCTTTGCCACAAATGCAGCGAGCAACTCTCCCAAACCATTCATCTCCTGAAGAGCTGAATGAACATTTAAAAAAGCAGCAACATGATAAACACTTCCCGACGATACTTTGTTGGCAATATGGCCATCACCAGTGCTGCTGCATTGTGTGTGTCCGGCTTGAATATAATCCAGGCAGAGGCAGCTGTAGCCCAACGAAAGTTGAAATTGGCAGATGGCAGTGTGATTCTTTTTCAGGGTGACTCCATCA
>CAZVTL010000116.1:0-8483 GCA_964630075.1 uncultured Tangfeifania sp. | reverse complement strand
CTGCGCTGGGCGCCTGGCTATTCGCTGGCGATGTCACGACGACGCCTGTGGGCAAAGATCCGGAACGCCACACCGGATTTATGGATGATATTAAAAAGATGAATGGCGACATTGATCTGGTTTTTGTTGGTGATTCCATCACCGATGGCAACAGGGGCAGGACGGCTGATCCCAACCATATCATGGGGCATGGTTACGCCTTCAGTGTCGCCAGCCGCTGGGGTGCTGATTTCCCCGAAAAGAAGATTGCCTTTTTCAACAGGGGTATCAGTGGTAACAAAGTGAATGACCTTGCCAAAAGATGGAAGGCAGATACCCTTGATTTGAATCCAAGTCTTTTGAGTATCCTGGTAGGTGTCAATGATGCTGCATCGGTTGTATTTCAGCGCGAACCGGTAATTTCAGCCGAAAGGTATGAAGCTGAGTACATATCTTTGATTGACCAAACTTTGCAGATATTTCCAAGTATACTTCTGGTGCTTTGCGAACCTTTTATCCTTAAAGTAGGAAAAGTAAAAGACAACTGGGATAACTATCATGCCGATATGGTGAAACGACAGGCGGTCGTTGAAAAGCTTTCCAGGCAATACAACACGGTATTTGTAGCTTTTCAGGAAGTTTTTGACAAAGCCAGTGAAAAAGCTGCCGCTGAATATTGGATGTGGGACGGCGTGCATCCGACAGTCGCAGGACATGAGCTGATGGCCCGCGAATGGATCAGTCAGGTTGAGAAGAGATTGAAATTTTAACATGAAAACTGTCAAGGCATTTTGCTCAGACCTTCCCATTTAACCTTCCAGCTTCCATCCCCGGGAATCCCTGGATTCACCGTTTCACATCCGTCATAGCCAGCGCACATCATGGCCACTGCAGCAAGTACTCCGCCGTTTCCCGGCAAGTATAGTCTCAGGCGTTTGTCCTGGTAATTGTGGCCGTTTGCCAGGTAGGTATTGGTCTGGATATTCATAAACAATGCATCAATTGCCTTGTCTGGTCTGCCCAAACGGGTAGCAGTCATGGCAACCATCGGGAAATCCCAACCCCAGGTTTTTTTCCAGTTCCAGTGGTCCCAAACGTAATCGAAGGTGGCATTCATGATCTTTTTATTGACGACCCGTGATTCGGGCATAACCCCAAGTGCCCCCATGACAGCGGGATGGTCGGAATAGTAGGGTAAATTGGTATAGGAATCTTGAGCGCTCTCGGCAGAAAGGTAGATGCCACTCTTCTGCGCAACACCTGCCAGTTTTTCCAGGATGTTGTCCCATTGCCTGTTGCGGCCCATTCCAAGCCTGACGCGCCATTGTTGAGCCACCATCAGCCCCCAGTGCCAATAGGCCAATTCGTAGGGCGAATTAAAGGTCTCTTCCGGCTTCATACTCTCTTGCGCCGGAATAATTCCAACCAGGTTAAACCTGTTTCTGTCCGGATCCCACGTGGGAAAAGAGGCCATGAAATCGGCAGTCTGGAATACCAGCTCCTTGTATTTTTCGAGTTGATCGTTGGTTTGGTAGTTGCGGTAGCAAAGTTCGGCAAAATAGATGATGTGGGGCTGCTGCCAAATCAGAAAGGAACCAACTCCCGAAGGGGCCTCCATCCCGGTAGTATCGGTCATCTTCATCCAACGTGCACCCTTGAATCCCTGCCTTTGTGCAATTTTTTGGGCCACAGGCAGCACATCGCGATACCAGCCAAGACTCTTTTCGAGCAGGTCAATCCGGTTCCAGAGGGCAAAGTGGGCAGCATGCCACCAATGCATCTCGAGGTGAAATTTGCCATACCAACTGTTGTAGGTGAGCCCGGTTTCCTGGGGTGGGTAATCTCCTGCACATTGAACTGCCATCAAATATTGCGACAATACAACTCTTTTCTCCAGTTCAACGGCACGTGGATCCGTGCTTCCGGAAAAATCAACGGCACCGCCCCTGTTCCAGAAGTAGCTCCATTTGGCTTCACTGCATTGGATCGTCTGATCAAAATCAGGCAATACTTGCTTTTTTTGTTCCTTTGAGAAAATGCAGCTGAATTCAAAGCTTTTCCCTTTCGGGGAAAGTTGAAAATGGTGTGTGCCGCTCTCCTCCATGCTGGCTACTCCGTTCCAGTCAATTTTTGAATAATAGGTGGTTGCATCCAAAGTTCGCTTCAATGTTGTGGAGTTGTCAGTGAATGCAGTGCTGGTTGTTTGATGTTTTTCGGGCTTTTTCCAATCACAGCCTCCGTCAGCAAAATTCCCGGAAGGGTAGGGGAAATCAAACTTAACTTTTAATCTGCCTGCTTCGATGAGTGGGGAAGTGATCCTTGATGAGATCATATCCTGATCGGGATGGCAGACGGTAGTCACCTCTACTGGAATCCCTTCTACTTTGAAAGTACTCCGGATTACTCCTTTCCACATGAACAATTCCTGCTGGAGGCCGGTAATGTCCTGCATGGTAAACAGAGATCCATCCTTTTTTTTGATTTCCAGGCCAATGATCCCCAAATGGAGTCTGTGCGCGTTTTCCCGCAGGTAGTTGCCTGCATTTTCTGCTCGCTTCGAACTCTTCACTACAACTGAATAAGGTTCAGCATGACCTCGAAAATTGTAATCTTTCAGACTCTCTTCCGGTTTGTATCCTTCCGTATTTGGAAAATCATGCCATCCCCATTGAGACTGTGTACCCAAAGGAATACCTCCTTCGTATTCAGTTGGAAATGATTGCAATCCAGTGGCATCTACCGTAAAGGCAAAGTTACCGTTGCCCACTGTCAATGAGGCAAGTGTATCAATTTTATCAACTTTGACGTCGTGACGCTTTACAAGGGCTTCCCTGTCAATGCTACCGCGGAAGTTGGTACTATATTGCACATTCTTCTTCAGAAATTTGGTGAATGGCAATTTTTTGGTACGCATCTCTTTAACCGCCAATTCAGCCACTTTATAGGCACCAAGTGGATTGAGGTGGGTATTGTCAGTCCGTCCGTTCGGTTCACGAAGGCTGACACCAGGTTCGATGTGCATAAACAAGGCTTTGGATCCTTCAACTCCCATACTTGTAATCAATTCTGCCGTAGCAGCATTGAGGTCAATGACAGGAACATCGAATTCCATCCCAACCGCTCTGGTTACTGCCGGATAATCACTGAGCGTATTGATGGCCTTTCCATCCCCGTCAAAGGAACGCCTGACGATGGAGGTTAAAAGCACCGGTGTAGCTCCTCTCTCCCTGCTCTCTTTTACATACCTGATAAGGTTTTCCCGGTAGGTGGTATGCGGATCGGTCTTTCTTGCTACATCCGGTTTTGAATCGTTGTGCCCGAATTGGATGAAGAGATAATCTCCTTTTTGCAACCGCTCCAAAACAATTTTCCACAATCCCTCCTCCATAAAACTTTTTGAACTCCTGCCATTTTTGGCATGGTTGTCGATGACCAATCGGTTTTCGTCAAAAAACAGAGGCAAAACCTGGCACCATCCACGTTCAGGATTGTTTTTCGTCGTGTCCTTGTTGGCCATGGTCGAGTCGCCAATGGTGTAAATGGTTATTTTCTTTTGGACAGGAGAGAATCCTGTCAGGATAAGAAGAGCGGCAAAAATGAAGAATAGTCTTGCTTTTTTCATTGGTCAGGCAATTTCAAAATAATTTGCTGTGATAGTTATTTTCAATGTTTAGTTGTCAAATTCCCGTTTTTGGCACTCAATTTGTACCCGCGTCTTCTGGTCCTTCAGTCCATCCTACTCTGCCAACTTTCCCGAGTCCCTAAGTCCCCAAGTCATTTTCACTACTTCAAGTACTTGTCGAACCAATCCGAAAAAGCCACCAAATAATTGAGCATATCCGGCCAGGCTTTGTGTGTACCTCCTGTTTTGATCATCAATTCGCAGGGGACATTCAACTCCTTCATCTTCTGAATCAAGGATTGAGATTGTTGAAGTGGAATCAGCTCATCCATATCTCCATGAGCAATTAGGGTGGGGGCTGATTGGGCCGAAACATGGTAAATAGGCGAGATTTGCCGACCTATTTCCAATAATTTTTTCTGGTCTGCTATGGGTTCAAAACGTCTTAGCTGCCTGTTCCAGTCACAAAATTCAAAGGCTGCACGAAATTCTGCCAGCTGTCCGGTACCCAAAGAGACCAGTCCTTGCTGGCCGAAGTTGAGGAAATCAGTTGGAGGAAAAAAGCAGGCGACGGCCTGCACATTTCCTGAAACCCTGTCCACTGGATCTTTTGCATTCGGATCTGACTCAGAACCAGTAGTTCCCATCATCAGCGAAAGATATCCCCCCGAAGAGGCACCTGTCATACCAAGCTTTGCTGGCTCAATGTTGTACTTAGAAGCATTAAATCGTATAAACCTTACTGCCCTGTGGAGGTCTGAAATGATTTCAAGGTTGTTGTATTTTGGAGCAGAGCCATGGCATACTTCAAATACGGTATATCCTTTCATCAGGTAGGGTTGTGCAACAGAGGCAGACCATTCCAGTGCCATGTCAAAACTTGATCTCATGCCCGCACTAATGGCCAGTATGATACCCCTGTTGTTCGACTTTGCTTTGGGAGTCAGTACATTCATTGTCATAGCCAGACCATCTTTTCTACCATAGATTACCTCTTCCGACGAACCGATGGCACTCTCCCTGGTCTGTGAAAATGCAGGCCACAACAACAGGCAAAGGAGGATTGAGACAACTGTTTTTCTCATGATTGGTAGTTTAACGGCAAATACAAATGATGCTGTATCCAATGATTGTCAATAGTTTATCCCCAGTCGAGTTCCGAGAATTCTCAATTTTTTCCTTAAAATATTTTTTACAGCTAAAATTCTGAAGTAAAATGGAACTTGATCTTCGGGAAATCTCTTTGGGCCATATCCAGTATAAACGATGAATCAGACAGGAAAACGTCTCTTCCTTGTTTATCCGTTGCCATTTTGTTGTATTTCCTTTTCTTGAAATCTTCCAAAACGGTTTTGTCATCACTTTCAATCCAACATGCCTTGTGAAGCGAAATGGATTCCCAACGGCATTTGGCATTGTATTCATGTTCAAGTCGGTATTCGATCACCTCAAACTGAAGTGCCCCCACTGTTCCAATGATTTTTCGGCCGTTCAGCTGGCTGGTAAAAAGCTGGGCAACTCCTTCATCCATCAGCTGATCAACCCCTTTGGCCAGCTGTTTGGATCGCATGGGATCGGCATTTTCAATGTACCTGAATATCTCTGGTGAAAAGGAGGGAATTCCCTTGTAATGCAGTATTTCTCCTTCCGTAACTGTATCCCCGATTACAAAATTGCCGGTATCCGGAAGGCCAATGATATCGCCCGGAAAGGCATTCTCAATGACCTCTTTCTTGTCGGCCATGAAGGCGGTAGGACTCGAATATTTGAAGTTTTTTGCCAACCGGATATGCCTGTAGTTTTTATTGCGCTCAAACATTCCGGAGCATATTTTGACAAATGCAATTCTGCTACGGTGGTTGGGGTCGATGTTGGCATGGATTTTAAAGACAAAACCTGTGAATGTCTCTTCGTCCGGATTTACCAATCTTTCTTCAGATTTTTTGGGTCTGGGGGAGGGCGCAAGTCTCACAAAAGTGTCCAGCAACTCCCTGACGCCAAAATTGTAGAGGGCACTGCCGAAGAACACGGGGGCCAGTTCCCCTGCCAGATAAGCATGATGGTCAAATTCGGGATAGATTCCTTCCACCATCTCCAGATCCTCCCGCAGAACAACAGCGTCATTTCCAATCAACTGGTCCAATTTGGGATCATCCAGGTTTTCGAACCTGATTCCTTTTTCAATATCCGTGATACTGGGGTTGAAAAGGCTGAGACTGCTATCGTATATATTGTAAACACCTTTGAATTCAGGTCCGTTGTTGATCGGCCAGCTCAATGGCCTTACCTTGATCATGAGCTGTTTTTCAATGTCATCCAGCAGATCAAACGTATCTCCGGAGGGACGGTCCATCTTGTTGATAAAAACGATAACAGGTGTTTTACGCATCCTGCAAACATTCATCAATTTCTCTGTTTGCGGTTCAACACCTTTGGCAGCATCGATGACAATGATGACACTGTCAACCGCAGTAAGGGTGCGAAAGGTATCTTCCTGAAAATCCTGGTGTCCAGGTGTATCAAGAATATTGATCTTGTATCCACTGTACTCAAACCCCATGACCGAGGTGGCAACCGAAATACCCCGCTGCCGTTCGATCTCCATAAAGTCAGAAGTCGCCCCTTTTTTAATCTTATTGCTTTTGACTGCTCCCGCAACGTGGATGGCTCCGCCAAAAAGGAGCAATTTCTCAGTAAGTGTTGTTTTACCTGCATCCGGATGACTCACTATTCCAAATGTTCTCCGGCGCAAGATCTCGTCTTTTAAACCCATTGTATCAAATTAGCGAGCAAATTTGAGGCTTATTCCCCAATAATCACAATCTTCTCAATTTTGTCGCCTCCACGAATGGCATCGATCACTTCAACCCCTTCGTAAACCTTTCCGAAACAAGTGTGGTTGCGATCGAGATGGGATGTGTTTTTTCTACTGTGGCAGATAAAAAATTGTGATCCACCCGTATTTCTGCCGGCATGGGCCATCGACAAAACTCCGCGGTCGTGGTATTGGTTTTCACCATCTAGTTCGCATTTGATGGTATAACCTGGTCCGCCAGCACCTGTACCCTTGGGGCAACCACCCTGTATGACAAAATCCGGTATCACCCTGTGAAAGGTAAGACCATCATAAAAACCCATTTTGGAAAGTTTGACAAAATTTGCCACTGTTCCAGGAGCATCCTCTTCGTAGAAATTTACTTTCATTACCCCCTTAGCTGTATGAATCTCTGCTTGTAACATAATTTGTTTTTTTGTTTTTTGCAAAGATACCGCTTTCCGCAGGAATTTTCTGCCTTTTAGGCTATATTTGTCGCATATTCTTGCTGATAGCAACATAATTGTGTGAGGCAGGAGACCATTTTAGGAAATAACCGATCATTTTTGCAGGATGCTCCGTAGTTTTGGATTTTATTTAGCCCTTCTTCTCTTGCTCTTGTTGAGCGATGGGTGTACTGTGTCCCGACAAACGCGAATGGCTGCCACCACTTTCGACAACGGAGAGTATTTCAAGAGCATTGCTGCTTACCGGAAAGTTTATACCAAAACAAAGGGACGTGAAGAAAGGGCTGCGATCCAGTTGAAAATTGCCGAGGCATTTTACAAGCTGGGGCAATACCGACAGGCTGAGAGTTATTTCAAAAGCGCTACTGACAAGGATCCCTCTGATCCCACCATTCTTCTTCGGTATGCAGAAGTACTCAGAGCCAATGCCAAATACGAGGAAGCAACTAAAAATTACAGGAAATTTCTTGTCGTCCATCCAAAGGATGAGCGCGCGATCAATGGTATTAACTCTTGTCAGACATCACAGGAATTACTAAAAAAGATCTCATTGTACAAGGTTGAGAACCTGAAAGAGATCAATTCACGCTGGTCGGACTATGCCGGTACCTATCCCGGCTTAATTGAAACAGAGCTGATCTTTACATCGTCCAGAGAGGATGCTACAGGTAAAAAGAAAAATCAAGTTACTGGTGAGTACAATGCCGATATTTACCGTACTGTATTCAACCCGGAGAAAAAGAAGTGGGATTTACCCAAGCGATTGGATGAGACAATGATGGTCAATACCATCGAGGAGGAGGGTGCATCCTGCTTCGATAAAAGTGGCAATACCATTTTTTTTACCCGCACCATTTCCGAAAAGGGGGTGGATGCGAAGGTTGCGGTTTATGAATCTACCCTACTCAGCGGAACTTGGAGCAAAGCAGTGGTCGTTAACATTGGAAAGGACAGCTTGCTGATGGCCCATCCATCGGTTTCAATGGATGGAGAGGCCATCTATTTCGCATCCAATAGGCGAGGAGGATTTGGCGGAAATGATATTTGGATGGCAAAAAAGAGCGGAGAGAGCCAGTGGAGTGAGCCTGTAAATCTAGGTCCGGTAATCAATACTGCCGGAAATGAGATGTTTCCCTTTATCCGTGACAATGGTGAGCTATATTTCTCCTCCGATTCCCATGTTGGATTAGGAGGTTTGGATATTTTCAGGGCCAAACCAGAAGTAGATAAAAAATGGACCATTGACAACATGGGAGTTCCCATCAATTCGGAGGGGGATGATTTTGCCATCTTTTTTTATCCCGGAGAGGAAAAAGGCCTTTTTTCGAGCTTTCGCGAAGGAAGCAGGGGAGACGACATCTACTCCTTTTTACTTCCACCCAAAAATTTTGGTGTAGAAGGGAGACTATACAACAAAGAGACAGCCGAACAGATCGAAGGTGCTTCGGTCCGGCTGATCGGCACGGATGGAACCATGTTGAGAATGAAAGCAGAGAATGCCTCATTTAGGTTTCTGTTAAAGCCTGGTGTTGAATACCTGGTAACCGCCTTTAAAAAAGGTTTTCTCAATGCCAAAGCATCGGTTTCAACCATCGGGTTG
>CAZVTL010000115.1:2408-11626 GCA_964630075.1 uncultured Tangfeifania sp. | reverse complement strand
AGTCACTTTAGTTCACTTTAGGCACTTTTTAATAAAGCATCAATTATGGAAAGAGACGAATTGGTAAGAGTATTCTCCGGGAGCGAAATTGCAGTCATGATGCTGAAAGAGGCCCTCGATGAAATAGAAATTGGATCATTTGTACAAAATGATTTTCAATCGGGTATGGTTGCAGGAATCGGAGGATTTCCATCCTTCGTGGATCTCTATATCCAGCAATCCGACCTTCAAAGAGCGGAACCTTTGATCGTCGAATTTACAGAGGCCAATAATTAGAAATCAAGATAATAACCAAGTACTTTAGTCACTCTAGGTCACTTTAGTCACTTTTTTAATAACTTTTTTATGTCCGGAACCCTGCAAAACATGCAAATCATCCCGCTCGACTACTACATCTTCTTCTGTTCGGCACTTTTTGCCATCGGAGTGGTGGGAGTCCTGGTTAAGCGCAATGCGCTGGTGATCTTTATGTCGATCGAGCTGATGCTGAACTCTGCCAACCTGCTTTTGGCCGCTTTTTCTGCCTACCGGAACGATCCTGCTGGTCAGATATTCGTTTTCTTCATCATGGTGGTAGCTGCTGCAGAGGTAGCCATCGGACTGGCTTTGCTGGTAATGATCTACCGCTCGACCCACACCATCGACATCAATGTATTGAACAAATTAAAATGGTAAACACAAAGAATATTTTTTATGCTTGACTATATTTGGCTTGTACCACTCTTCCCGTTGATTGGGTTTCTGTTGATATCCTTTAATTTCAGGAGGCTTAAGGGCATTTCAGCCGGGATCATTGCATCATTCATGGTCTTTATCCCATTTCTTGTTTCACTGCTTCTCTTCAGCGAAATATTGGGCGGTGCGGAGGCCAGGACAGTTGAACTCTTCAGCTGGATCAGCATCCAGCGTATCTCCATTCCATTCTCCTTCCTGATCGACCGGTTGTCGGTGGTGATGTTGTTGATCGTGACTGGAGTAGGCTTTCTTATCCATGTTTATTCGATCGGATACATGAAGGAAGATCCCGGATTCAACCGTTTCTTCTCCTACATGAACCTCTTCGTATTTTTCATGCTTTTGCTGGTGCTGGGTTCCAATTACCTGATCCTCTTTATCGGATGGGAAGGAGTAGGTTTGTCTTCCTACCTGCTGATTGGTTTCTGGTTTAAAAACCAGGCTTACAACAATGCGGCCAAGAAGGCATTTATCATGAACCGTATCGGAGACCTCGGATTCCTTTTGGCACTATTTCTCCTGATCCAGCAATTTGGTACCCTGAATTTCAAGGAGATTTTTGACCAAAGTACAGCCATCCCGGTAGGAAATCTAACGATTACCTTCATCACGCTACTGTTATTTGCGGGTGCGGTCGGAAAAAGTGCCCAGATTCCGCTCTTTACCTGGCTTCCAGATGCCATGGCCGGGCCCACACCTGTGTCAGCTTTGATTCATGCTGCCACCATGGTTACAGCCGGAGTCTACATGGTAGCCCGATCCAATTTGTTGTTTGTCCTTTCACCGCTAACCATGTCGGTTATTACGGTTGTGGGGATTGCTACTGCCCTGATGGCAGGAAGTATTGCCATGTTGCAGAACGATATCAAAAAGATTTTGGCCTATTCAACTGTGAGTCAGCTTGGATTCATGTTTGTGGCCCTTGGCGCCGGTGCCTTTACCGGGGCCATGTTCCACCTTACTACCCACGCCTTCTTCAAGGCACTGCTATTCCTTGCGGCAGGCAGTGTCATCCATGCTTTGCACGGCGAGCAGGATATCCGTAAAATGGGTGGACTAAAGGGGAAAATCCCCGTAACCTATTGGCTCTTTTTGATTGGCTCATTGGCGATTGCCGGTCTGCCACCATTTGCCGGATTCTTTTCGAAAGATATGATCCTGTTGGGTGCTTTTCATGCCAGTCCGGTGCTTTGGGTTTTATCGGTAGTTGCTGCATTGATGACTGCCTTTTACATGTTCAGGCTGCTGTTTGTTGCGTTTTGGGGAAAGCCAACCTTTCACGAAGAAGCTGCCCATCCGGTTCATGAATCGCCGGGTAGCATGACCCTGCCCATGGCTGTACTGGCGCTGCTCTCCATCATCGGCGGATTAATCGGCGTTCCACATATTTTGGGAGGTTCAGACCGGATTCAAGCCTATTTTGCGCCACTCTTTTCCACATCCGAATCTGCAGTCAAAATGGGATCGGAGGCAGTAAGTGCACAAACGGAACTTTGGTTGATGGCTCCTGTGGTCTTGATTTTGGTGGTGATTTTCATGGCTTATTCCATTTATGTTCGGAAAAGAGTTGTGACTACAACTGAACCTGTACGTTCCTTTCTTGGGAATTTGGTCTACCGGAAGTTCTATTTCGATGAATTGTACGATTCGATGGTTCAGAAACCTGTGGCCGGCTTATCCAATTTCTTGCACGATGTGGTTGAATTGAAGGTGATCGACAGATTCGTCAACCAGACAGGAAATCTGGTCGTATGGATGGGCAAAAATGTACGGTATATTCAAACCGGCAATGTGGGAGCCTATCTTTTTTACATGGTCATCAGCATCATTCTGATCTTATTTTTTAACCTGTTCAATAAATAACCATGTTAATCGGATTGCTCATCTCCATACCGTTTGTAGTTTCCATGCTGCTCTTTGCATTGAAGGACAGACCGCTGTTGAACAAGAAAATCGCACTGGCTGCCTCCATTTTTACCTTTTGCATTTCGGTGGCTGTTTTGATGCAGTATCTGAATGATCCTGCAGGGTATCCTGTTTTTCATCCGGATCTGTTCCAATCACTGGGAATAGAATTCACATTGGGACTAGACGGTTTGAGTGCCTTGTTGGTCATGCTGACCACCTTTCTTGTGCCCCTGATCATCTATTCGGGATTTGGCACCAAAACGGAGAAACACAGCAACTTTTATGCCTTGATCCTGTTGATGGAGATGGCACTCATCGGCGTATTTTCTACGACAGATATCCTGTTATTCTATATTTTCTGGGAAATCGCACTGATTCCGATCTTTTTTGTCTCGATTCTTTGGGGAGGTCAGAATGCCAGGGCCATCACCCTGAAGTTTTTTCTCTATACCCTGGTAGGTGGTTTGCTCATGCTGGTAGCAATCGTATTTCTCTACATTAAATCTCCGGGTGAACACTCCTTTGCCTTCGCTGAATTCTACAAGGTGGTGTTGGATCCCTCTGCACAACGCTGGCTTTTCCTCGCCTTTTTCCTGGCATTTGCCATCAAGATGCCCATCTTTCCCTTCCATACCTGGCAACCCGACCTCTATTTTACTGCACCCACACAGGGAACCATGCTGCTGGCAGGCATCATGCTGAAGATGGGCGTCTATGGGGTGCTTCGCTTTGTACTGCCTTTGTTCCCTGCTGCACTGGATGATTTTGGATTCTATGCAATCCTGTTGTCCGTAACCGGAATTGTGTATGCCTCGGTAATTGCTATTCGGCAAAATGAGTTGAAACGGTTGATTGCCTACTCCTCTTTGGCCCACGTAGGATTGATTGCTGCAGGACTTTTTTCCCGAACCTTTTACGGAGTGGAAGGTGCGATGATCCAGATGATTTCGCATGGGGTAAACATCTTTGGTCTCTTTTTCTGCTATGAAATCATTGTTCGCCGTACCGGAACAGGCGAGATTTCGGCGTTGGGCGGAATTGCGGCCAAAGCGCCTGTATTTGCTGCCTTTTTCATGGTAATTCTTCTGGGAAGCATTTCATTACCGCTGACCAACAGTTTTATTGGAGAGTTTCTGTTGCTGATGGGACTTTTCGAATACAATGGCTACCTGGCAACCATTGCGGGATTAACCATCATACTCAGTGCAGTTTACATGCTCTGGATGTACCAGCGCACCATGTACGGGGAGGTTAAGGAGGCAACTGCCGGATTTAAAGATCTGACAAGGCAGGAGATCATCGTCCTGATTCCCGTTGTGATGATCATTTTGTGGATCGGAATCTATCCCCAGCTTTTTTTAGGATTGGCAGAGCCTGCAGTGAAAAGTATTTTGAAGATGCATTGAATTCTTTTGGAAAATGAAAAAGATGTTGAATTGAAACATTTAAGAATTTCAAACGATAGTAACTATCATATATACAATAAAATAAAAATATAGCATGAAGGCAATTGTTGCGCTTTCCATATTGGCAGTTTTGGTCATGTTCTTCGGGGTTCGAAAGAAGAAGGGAGTTTTATTGCCACTGCTCTTTGTTGGACTTTTTGTGGCCATGTTTTTAAATATCAGAGAGTGGGGAACTTCAGTTCATTACTTCAACGAGATGTTCATTGCCGATAACTTCAGCATCGCCTTCAGTGCCATTCTGATATTGATAGGGATTTTGATTTTCATGTTTGCCAACATCTATTACAAGGGTGTCGAGCGTCCGCTGGAAGATGTCTATGCATTGATCCTCTTTGCGATCATTGGAGGAATTATCATGGCCTCATTTGGCAACCTGATCCTGTTCTTTGTCGGGCTGGAGACCCTTTCCATCTCCTTTTATATCCTGGCCGGAAGCAAGAAGTTCGATATTGCCTCCAATGAAGCAGCCATGAAGTATTTCCTGACTGGTTCCTTTGCCACCGGCTTTCTGCTTTTTGGGATAGCACTGGTATACGGGGCTTCGGGCTCTTTCAACCTCGAAGCCATCAACAATTACGTCGTTTCTGCGAAAGAGGGTGTGCCGATGCTTTTCATTGCTGGTATGTTGCTGATTTTTATTGGAATGTCTTTTAAGATTGCTGCCGTTCCTTTCCATTTTTGGTCGCCGGATGTCTATACCGGTTCTCCTACCCTTATCACGGCCTTCATGACAACTGCGGGAAAGGTGGCATCTGTCGCTGCATTTTACCGGCTGATCTCCATCGCTTTTGTCTCTTTGCACACAGAAGTTGTGACTACTTTGACGGTACTCTCCGTAGCTACAATCCTGGTAGGGAACCTTTCTGCCGTTTACCAGGATAACCTGAAACGGATGTTTGCCTATTCGGGAGTCGCCCAATCGGGCTATATCCTGATGGCACTGATCGTTCTGGGGCCCAAATCTGCCGGAATTCTCCTCTTTTTTGTGCTCTCCTACGTGATTGCCACCATTACCGCATTTGCCGTATTAATGCTGATCAGGGAGGAGCGGGGCACCTTTTTTATCCCTGCTTTCAGGGGATTGGCCAAGAACAATCCGGTAGAGGCTTTTGCCATGGCCATTGCGATGATGTCGCTGGCAGGAATTCCGCCCCTGGCAGGTTTTATGGCCAAATACAATCTTTTTGTGCTGACTGCTGAGGGTGGTTATACCTGGTTGGTGGTGGTGGCAGTAGTTGGCTCAATGATCAGTATCTATTTCTACTTCAAACCCATCATGGCCAGTTATTTTTTGGATGGTGAGCCCCAGCACAAGATCGAATCCAGTATCAACTTCAAATTCAACATCATCCTCTGTACCGTGCTGATGATCGTTTTGGGATTCTTGCCGAAACTGATTATCAATCTGCTGTAATAAAGGAAACGGAGAAACAGAGAAACGGGAAACGAAGATGAAGAAACGATGGAGGGACTTGGGGACGAGGAGACCAGGGGAGTGATCAAAAGAGAAAAGGGGAAACAGAAAAGGAAGATAAACCGAAATGTCAAAACGCTCCTATGGATCCAAATTGTCCAACCCGTCTAAAGCTGTTTGCTCATTTACTGATGGTCAATCGGGTTTGAAAATAAAATAGACAGCCAAAATTAAGAAGACAAATCCGATAAGGTGATTCATTCTGAAGGTTTCAGTCTTAAAGAAGAGCAAGGTAAATAAGACAAATACGGAAATGGATACTACCTCCTGGATGACTTTCAGCTGAACCAATGAAAACGGACCTCCGTTTCCTTCAAAACCAATCCTGTTGGCCGGTACCTGGAAACAGTATTCAAAAAAGGCGATCCCCCAGCTGATCAGGATGATGGCAAAAAGCCCCAAGGACTCAAACCATTTCATCTCTTTGAATTTAAGATGGCCATACCAGGCAAAAGTCATAAAGGTATTGGAAAGGACCAGCAAACCGATGGAGAGAACGCTTTTCATCATGGCAAGTGAAAATTGGGAAAAGTGCAAATGTGCAAAATTATTGGCTGAATTGCAGCAAGGCCAAGCCAGCCACACATGCAAATTGGATTTTGACAGCGACCTTCCAATCTATTGCCCGGCTGTTTTTATTGGAACAATTGTTACTCCCTGTGTTTAGCCTTGTAGTCGAGCTCCTGCTGTGAATGTTTCAGCCACTTCGAAACAGCCACCACCAAAATCAGGATCACACAAATCAAAATCACCGCAGTAAGGGTGGTATTGACAAAACCCTGGATCCGCGTAGCTTCTTTGGATATTTGGGGGATGTATATGTTGAAGAGGTTCATCACACCACCGGTAATGGTGGTAATTCCGACAAAACTCATTGGTACAACGGTGACCCAGATGTACTTGCGTTTGCCATGGTTGATCAGGTAGGAGGTGCCAATGGCCAGCGCCAATGTAGCCAATAGCTGGTTCGCAACCCCAAACATGGGCCAGATTGTTGCTACAGTGCCCGTATAGATAAAATAGCCCCAGGCAAATACAACCAGAAAACTGGCAAATAGATTACCCGGTAGCCAGTTGGTACGGCCAAAGGGTGCATACACCTTTCCAAGAGCCTCCTGGGTGATGAATCGGGCGATCCGGGTACCCGCATCCACGGTAGTGAGAATAAACAGTGCTTCGAACATGATGGCAAAATGGTACCAATAAGACATCAGCCCATTTAATCCTGGTAAGGAAGAGAATATCTGTGCCATCCCAACGGCAAGTGAAACAGCTCCTCCTGGCCGTCCGGCAATCTTTTCACCTACTTCAGCCGACAACTGTGTCAGGTTCGATTCGTGAAAACCCAGGGATTGAAGTTGTGGCAAGATCTGGGCAAACTTCTCCGGAGAGACGTTGATCTGGAAATAGTCGAGCGGGAAAAGACTGGTAGCCGCAATCAGGGCAAGGATGCTAACCATCGCTTCTGCCAGCATGGATCCAACGGCAATTGGCTTGATATGGCTCTCTTTCATCAACATTTTTGGCGTTGTACCTGAACTTACCAGGGCATGAAATCCAGAAATGGCACCACAGGCAATGGTAATAAACAGATAGGGGAACAGCGTACCCGGAATGATTGGACCTCCTCCGTGTATAAATGGCGTGAAATTTGGCATCTTGATCTCAGGTGCCACGAGCACAATGCCAACGGCCAACAACCCAATCACTGTCAACTTCATGATGGAGCTGAGGTAATCCCTGGGTGAAAGCAGCAACCAAACCGGCAAGACAGAAGCAAAAAAGCCATACCCGGCCAAAAGGATGGTGAGGGTTTTTCGGTCGTAGGTAAACCAGCTTTCAAAGGGCGAACCCGGCACATATTTTCCGTAGATAACCGCCAGGGATAGCAGAATTACCCCCATGATGGTTGCCTCGACGGTTTTCCCCTTTCTGAACTTGAACATCCACAATCCCATAAATACCGCAATGGGAATGGTGGCGGCAATGGTAAAAGTTCCCCAGGAACTCTCGGCCAGTGCGTTGACCACCACGACACCCAATCCGGCCAGGGCAATAACCAGAATAATCAGGACTGCAACTGAGGTAATGGTACCGCTGAAACTGTTTATTTCGATCTTTGCGATCTCTGCCAGTGACTTACCATCGTGCCTTACGGAGGCAGTCAAGATCACCACATCGTGCACAGCCCCTGCCATAACGGCACCTACCAGCATCCAGACAAAGCCCGGCATAAAACCAAACTGCGCAGCCAAAACTGGACCAACAAGTGGGCCCGCACCGGCAATGGCAGCAAAATGATGGCCGAAAACCACCCATTTGGGCATCGGGTAGTAGTTGTGCTTGTCGAACAGCCGGAAGGAGGGTGCCTCGATCTCATCGTTCAGCATCAATACTTTGGTGGCGATAAAACTGTAGTACAACCGGTAGGCCAGGGCCAGGAAAGCCAGTGCACCGATTACGTAGGGCATTGCATTCATAAGTGTTCAGAAAAGTGTTTGGTCAAATTTATTAAAATATTCCATGTGGTTACTTAAAAAATTAGGACTAGAGGACCGGAAGAGAAGAAATTCATTTGTATCCTATGCGTTTACGGGGTGGGTTTTTCTCCTGTTTTGCGATTAGTTCATTCAGGTAGCTGAAAACAAGTTCAATATTCAGTAAAAACATAAGGTAACGTTCCTCCCAGGTGTTTTCTTGATGGTATCGCATTTTGCGATACCATGATATCAACCTCAGTCTCGGTAAGCTGGAACATAAAATGTATTGGGAATTTTTCGGGATTCCTACTTACTTGTTCACTTTTGGTTCATTCACGGATGGGTTGAGTAATTTCTTATCATTTGCAATGCGGTTTTGTTTTAACCATTCAACTTCTTACATTTGGTAACGCTAATAACTACGAACATGAAAATTCCGGTTTCAAAAATCCTTTTGTCTCTGCTGTTTTTATTGACTGTGTTGCTATCCTATGCACAGGACAATCCAAATCCACCTGTCGAATTCAAGAATGCTCCTGTTCTATTCAAAGAGAATGGTCGCTCCTTACAACAGGTTATTGTCAGCTGTAAGGCAGATCAAGCCGGGACCATCCTGGTAAGTGAGGGACCAAAAGAGCTGCTGAAAGCTGAGCTTAAAAAGGGGAACAACAGCTTCCTGATAACGCTGCCGGCCGTTCAAAAGACCCGAAACACAAATTTTACAGCTGTGGTAAACGGGAGTAAACCAGTAAAAACGTCATTCATTGTTACGCCTGTCAGGAAATGGGATCTTTTCCTCGTCCAGCATTCCCATACCGATATTGGCTACACCAAACCTCAGTCTGAAATTCTGGCCGAGCACCTGCGTTACATCGATTATGCCCTGGATTATTGCGACCAGACCGATCATATGCCCGATGATTCCAAATTCCGCTGGACTTGTGAATCGGCATGGGTGGTAAAAGAGTACCTCAAAACGCGTCCTTCCGCTCAAATTGACAGACTCAAAAAGCGGATTGCCGAAGGGCGCATCGAGGTGACAGGGATGTTCTGCAACATGGCCGAAACCTCTGATGAGAACCTGATGGTTGATTTTTTATTGCCGCTAAAGAACATCCAGGAGGCTGGTTTCCCCGTTAAAGCTGTGATGCAGAA
>CAZVTL010000115.1:0-2398 GCA_964630075.1 uncultured Tangfeifania sp. | reverse complement strand
ATGGCATTGCCTGGTGCATGCCCGATTATTTCAAAAACACAGGAGTGAAATACCTGAACATGGGGATCAATGAAACCAGGTCCATCCTTCCGTTCGATTTGCCAACCTGTTTCTGGTGGAAAGCCCCGTCCGGAGAGAAGCTGCTCGCCTTCAGGGCAGATCACTACATGACCGGAAACTTCTTCGGCCTGGAGAGTGATGTCATCAAACCTGAAAAACTGCTCGGTCACCTGGCCGATCTGGAGGCAAAGAAATACCCCTTCGACAAAATTGCCATACAGTTTTCGGGCTACTACACCGACAATGCCCCTCCCTCCACCAATGCCTGCCGTTTGGTGATGGAGTGGAACGAAAAGTATGAGACCCCGAAGCTTAAACTCTCGGTGGTAAGTGAGTTCTTCGAATATGTTGAGAAGAATTATGCCGACAAACTGCCCATTCACCAGCAAGCCTGGCTCGATTGGTGGTCGGATGGTGCCGGTTCATCGTCGCGTGAAACGGCCGAAGTCAGGAAAACCCAGAACCTGAAACAGGTCGATGAAGCGCTGTTTGCCATGGTAGCCCTGGTTGGAGGGGAGCTTCATCCGGGTTTGGCGGAAGAGATCAATCATGTTGCAGAGAATGCCATCTTCTACGATGAGCATACTTTCGGTGCCGATGAGAGCATCAGTCATCCCTATTCGGAAAATACGGCGCGCCAGTGGCTTCAAAAGGGAGCCTATGCCTGGGAAGCCGTGAAAATGCAGACGCTAATACACGAACACGCTTTGGCCAGGTACCAGCCATTTTTGAAAAAGGCGGATTTCCCGGTCATTCATGTCATCAATTCGCTGGGTTGGATGCGCTCTGGGAATGTGAAGTTGTTTGTTGATTTTGAAGTGCTGCCAATCCAGAAGAGGGTTCGGATCCTCGATCTATCCACCGGGATGGAGGTGCCTGCACAAATGGTGAAGAAAAGGGCCGAGGGTGCCTATTGGGAGATGTTCGTGAGGGATATTCCCGCTATGGGTGTGAAGACCCTGAAAATAGAGATTGCCGATCAACTACCCGACCAGCCTGCTGAAGCCACCAAAAGTGGTGAGCTGGAAAACCAGTTTTACCGGTTAACAGTTGATCCGGTAACAGGAAGCATCAGTACTCTTTTTGACAAGGATATGAATTTGGAACTGATTGATCCTGCCAATCCGTGGAAGATCGGGCAGGCCATACATGAGACCATGCCCGACCGGAACAAGTACAATATTTCGCATACTTCGGTTAGCAAGGTGAAAATAGGGAAAGGAACCAATGGAAATGTCTGGGAAAGTATAACCATCAAAGCGGACCTGGCCGGAATGGATCAGGGTACTGAGAAAGAACCTGGTGGTCTGGAAATGGAAATCAGGCTCTATAAAAACGAGAAGAAGGTCGAATTGAAATACATGGCACACAAACAGATCATTACAACACCTGAAGCCCTGTATGTTGCCTTTCCGTTTGTATTGCCAGGAGCCAGAATTGTATTTGAAACCATCGGAGGAACCCTCAGACAGGGGGATCAGCTTCCGGGTTCCTCTTCCGACTGGAATGTCGCGCAAAATTTTGTGGCTGTCCGCGGTAAAACAGGTCAGATCGTAGTGGTTAGTGATGAAATTCCCTTGTGGCATTTCAGTGGCCTGAATATGGGCAAGTTTGAACGCTACCCCAAACCCGGAAAAACCTGGCTCTACTCCTGGGTGATGAACAACTATTGGTTCACCAATTTCAGGGCTTACCAGGATGGTGGGTTCAGCTGGAGCTACCAAATCACCTCTTCGAAAGATACCACCAATACCTTTGCCACTAAATTTGGCTGGGGGGAAAGGAATAGCTATCCGACACGTACCTTCCCTGCCGGGAAACCCGATCTCCGGAAACCGCTCACTGAGACGCTCAAGGTGGAGGGTTCCCCCAATGTGTTGCTGGTCAACAGCCGCCCTGCGTTCAATGGGAAAGATGCGGTAATCCTTCATTTCAGGGAGCTGGAGGGCAAAGAGGCGGATATTTTTGTGGGAAGTATGGTGGAGAAACGGCCAATCAATACAGTAACTGTTGTCAATTCAATGGGTAAAACTGTGTCGCAAGGTAGCTCCTCGCTTCATTTTGCGCCGTTTGAAGTTAAATTTATTGAACTGGAATTTTAAAAACAAACAAATACAAGGCCCAGGTAATTAAGTAGTTTGAAATGTTTGAAATGTTTGAAATGTTTGAAATGTTTGAAATGTTTGAAATGTTTGAAATTTAACCTTTTAAACAATCTTTAAACCCTTCAAACCCTTCAAACCCTTCAATCCTACTATACCGACCTGGCATTTAAACAAATTGTACATGATGAACTCAAGGGAACGCATTCTGGCTGCAATTCAACACAAAACACCCG
>CAZVTL010000114.1:0-11649 GCA_964630075.1 uncultured Tangfeifania sp. | reverse complement strand
TAATCCACATACTTGATACCGTTCTTTTTAAAACGACAGTATTTCTTCTTTTTTACTTCTACCGAAGGAGGAGTAAGATACCTGATTTCGCTGGAGTTTGTGCTCATGACTAGTTTTCTGATTGAGTTTTTGCATTTACTTTCTTTCTTCTCTTTTCTGCATACTCAGCAGCATATTTCTCAAATTTCACAGTTATGAAACGGATGATACGTTCGTCACGGCGAAACTCTGTCTCGAGTTTACCAATGAAGGCAGGATCGGCTTTGAATTCGAGGAGTTGGTAAAACCCTGTCGATTTCTTTTGAATGGGATAAGCCAATTTTTTTAATCCCCAATTTTCTTCATGAATCAATTCACATCCATGGGAGGTGATCAGATCCTTGAACTTTCCTACCGCTTCCTTCATCTGAGCATCAGACAAAACGGGAGTAGTAATGAAAACGGTTTCGTACTGGTTCAACATACTTTTTAAAATTTACATTCAACAATATACTCGTAATTTGAGTGGCGCAAAAATAGACAACTTTTCTCTTTCTACCAACTGTAATTCAATCTTTTTGTAAGAAGTTATTTCGGCCAGTCCGGATGAAAATTACAGAAAACAAAAAGAGCGTGTCTTGAGACCCACTCTTTGATAGTTTAGATAGAATAAACACTTAGTTTTAGTAAAAGCCGATAACAACGTTTCATTTCAATTCCACGACTAAATTACATCTTTTTATTAAAAAGTGTTAAGATATACTTAGCCACATTAAGAAAAGGTTAAAAAAGAATTTTTAAATTTTTTCAACTAACTGATTCAATGAAATATACAAAAATATTTCAACAATATGTTTTACAGCAGGTTTTTTAACGCCCCGCCACGACAGGAAATTTCATGCTGAAGATCAGGAAGAAATCAGAGGCTTATAATTCATCCAAAAAAAATTTACATTTATACCTGAAAACCGACAATTATGAAAGTATTGCTACTTCCCCTCGTTGTGCTGCTTGCTTTGACTGCAATCGGACAGAACCTCCCAACAAAACAGGTAACCACACACAGCAAGGTAACCGTTACAACCCATCCCAGCGGCTTAAGAAAATTTGCTGCATGGGCCATTTTCCCTGATCAGAAGAGCGAAATCCGAAAGATTCTCATGCAGGTTACCCTGGGTTGTCCTGATACATTGCCGTGCGCGCACTGGGATTACCTGGATCACATCACCTTACTCAAGTCAGGTGGAAAGTTTGGTCCTGCCCTGAATTACGAACTGGGAAGAATGCTTACCCCCTATGGAAGTATTTACAACAAGGGATGGGACTTTACCTGGACGGTTGATGTTACGGATTTTTCGCAAGTGCTTCGAGATAGTGTAGAAATCGAATACGCCCATTCCGGCTATGAGCCCCAGACCGTAGGTTGGGCACTTACCCTGGATTTCCAAATCACCTACGGGAAGCCGGTTTTGGATCCCGTCTCCATTCAACCCCTGTGGAATGGATCCTTTCGATATGGGGATCCAGAGAAGCCAATTGAGAAACTCCTTGCCCCAATCTCTTTTGCGATGCAAAAAAACAGCGCAGTCAACCGCATAAGAATCCAGCAAACCGGTCATGGCATGGACAAACCCAAGGGCTGCAGTGAATTCTGCAGCAGGTGGAGGGAGATCCTTGTGGACGGAACGATCATCGAAAGGAAGAATTTGTGGAAGGAGTGTGGATCAAATCCACTCTATCCCCAGGGTGGCACCTGGATCTTTGACCGGGGCATGTGGTGCCCGGGTGATTTGCAACCGGCCGACTGCTACGACCTGTTCTCGAAACCTGGTGAACATACCCTGAATATTTCAATGGAACCTTATACTGCCACTGAGAACATTCAGGCCAACGAAAGTATTGCCTCATACCTTATTCAATACAAGGCACCCAACAGTAAAAATGATGTTGCCATTGAAGAAATTCTGGTCCCCAATCGGAATAAGCTTTACAACAGGATGAATCCGGCCAATTTTCACCCCAGGATCCTTATCCGGAATCTTGGCAGCAATCCACTCAGCAAGGTGGACATTGTCTACCAAACCTCTGGGGGCAAGAAAGCGTTGTTTCATTGGAAGGGAAATCTTGCGTTCGGGAAGTCTGAGGAGGTAATTCTTCCCGGAACCATTGAAACCAAAGGATCAGACAATCATTTCCAGGTATGGCTTAATAATCCCAATGGAAGAAAAGATGAATGGAGTGGGGACAATTCGATGGGCTCAAATTTTGAAGCACCCATGGCGCTCCCAGAGAAATTTGTTGTTCAGTACCTCACCAACAACCACCCCAAAGACAACACGATCTCGATCGTTGACAATTCAGGTGAGGTCGTTTACCTAAAAAGCCCCGATCACACAAACCCCAGGACAATGTATCTGGATACCCTTACACTCCAGGCAGGCAAATATGAGCTCATGTTAAACGACAGTGCAGGAAACGGTTTAGAGTTTTGGTACGAGGCAGCGCAGGGATTTGGGTATCTCCGTTTACTGGATCTGCATGGCCGACTGATTAAAAACTTCGAAAGTGATTGCGGCAACAGTCAATTCCTGGCCTTTACTACTTCACCATCCTACCGACCTGACACCTGCAATTCGCAATATGCCTTTGTGCTATATCCAAGAATGACAAAAGATTCCATTGCTTTGGATTATCACTCTGATCTGCCGGGCCCCATGGAGGTAACAATTACAGCCGATGGGAAACTGGTTGAAAAGCACGCGTATCAAAGTGTAAAACAGGGTAGATTCAATTACAACGTAGCCTACCTGCCAAAGGGAAGGTACATCCTGGAGGCAGTCATGAACGGAGAGAGTAAGTTCAAACGTAGATTCAACAAACAATAGAAAATTTTCGATTTGGGATTTTCGATTTTCGATTTGGGCACTTCCAAACCTTTCCTATTTTCATTTTTTCATGCTCATCCTTGCTATACCCAATGCTCCATGTGCTATGCCCCATGCTTTAAATATTGGAATTTAAGACCCTTTTTCTTTGATTACACTATATAATAGCCTTACTTTGTATATAGAAACCCAATACTGATCCAGTGGAAATTTTTTCTAATGCCACGTTGTTGAACGGAACGATCCTTTTGACAGCGTTGGCCTTTCTATTGATTCTGGTTTTGCCCCAAAGATTTTTATTTTGGATCTCGGCAATATCAGTCGTATACACCTCTTTTTCTACGAGTTGGATTGCCATCCACGCGCTATTGCACCAGCCTGTTGAATTGACCATTCAGTTCGGCAATTTTGCCGGTGAGGTATTGCTAAAGCTGGATGGACTCTCCTCCTGGTTTATTTTGATCATCAACTTCACGGTAGTGACCGGATTCTTTTATGGGACCGGATACCTTAAGAATTACCAGCTTTCAAGGGCTAAACGGTCGCTGCACTGGATCCTTTTTCTCTTCTTTCACCTCTCCATGCTTTTTGTCTGCATGGTACAGAACGGTTTCGCATTTCTGGTGGTTTGGGAGATCATGTCGCTTACCTCCATGATGCTGGTACTCTTTGACCACGAAAATCCCAAAACATTCAAGGCAGCCATCAACTATTTTGTGCAGATGCACATTGGGGTGACCTTTCTGACCATTGGATTTATCTGGGTCTATCACCATACTGGATCTTTCAGTTTCGATGCCATTCATACCTATTTTCAGGGCAACCGGAATCTTTGGTTGTTTTTGCTGTTCTTTGCCGGATTTGGCATCAAGGCCGGATTTATCCCATTTCACAGCTGGCTGCCCCATGCGCATCCTGCAGCTCCTGCACATGTCTCGGGAGTGATGTCGGGGGTTATCGTCAAACTGGGAATCTATGGAATCCTTCGGATGATCACCTTTCTGGAGGCTGATTTTCTTGTTTTGGGCGAAATCATCCTTACCCTCTCCATTCTAACCAGCCTCTACGGAATTTTGAATGCAGCCGTGCACAGGGACTTCAAGCGCATGCTTGCCTACTGTACCATCGAAAACATTGGTATAATAGGAATTGGCATTGGTATCGGACTCATGGGAATTGGCAACAACAATGATTTGATGTATTACCTTGGTTTTGGCGGGGCCTTGCTGCATGTACTGAACCACTCCCTTTTTAAATCCTTGCTGTTCTACGCTTCCGGATCCATTTACCAGCAAAGTCATACCCAAAACATGGAGAACCTGGGTGGCTTGATCAAATACATGCCCAGAACCGCTGTCGTATTCCTGATCGGCGCACTTTCAATTGGCGGACTTCCTCCATTCAATGGCTTTGTTTCAGAATTCTTAATATACAATGGATTGGTGGCGGGAGTGAACAACAGCAGCATCAGCCAAACAATCCTATTCGTGCTTACCCTCGCCGGACTTGGTATTGTAGGAGGTCTCTCCTTGCTGACCTTCACCAAGTCATTTGGCACGATATTCCTGGGCCAACCACGCACCAAACTTTCACACCAGCCACAGGAGGTTTCGAACAAGATGCTTGTGCCTCAATACGCAACAATTGCCATGATGCTCAGTATTGCTTTCTTTCCGCAGATTTACCTGAAATTCATCGGTACCATCCTGGTCAAACTACATCCCATGCAGTCGAACCACTCCATTTTGGACGGAATTGTTGCCTCATCGGTACGAATCAGCCTTTATTCTCTTCTGTTGGTCGGAATTGTCGCTGCAACCTGGCTTCTTCGTGCCTTACTTCTTAAAAATAAAAGTTTAAAGCGGGGGGCGACCTGGGGTTGTGGCTATGTGGCAACAAATCAGCGGCAGCAATATACCGGAAAATCTTTTTCCAAGCCATTGAGTAAAATTTTCAATGTTTTGGTGATTGAAAAGAAGCAATTTGAAGAATTGAAACAGGGTGAGATTTTTCCTGCAAGAAAATCCTATGGATCACATTATCAGGATCTTTTTGAGAAAAAGCTAATTTTTCCTGTTGCAGACTGGATGGTCAATTCGGCGAATTACTTCAGCTTCATTCAGAACGGGCGTATACAATCGTATGTGCTTTATGGAATTGTTTTTGTACTTGCCATGATCTTGCTCTCGATTTTTAACATTGTAGCATGAATCTGATCACCGCTTTTGTATTGGTACCGTTTGCCGGGATGCTTTTTTTCCCTTTTCTGAAGGTATGGGGGAAAGGTATGCTGACATTGTTCTTATTGACAGTCAATGCACTGCTCTCCGGTTATCTGGCGGTACAAAGTCTGACCGGTACACCCTTCTCCACTACCCTACCGGGAAGTTATGTCACGGGAGTTGTCCCGATCAGGATAGATGCCTTGTCCGGATGGTTTATCCTGATCATCAACCTGATCTTTCTGACAGGCGCCATCTATGGTTTTTCCTACCTGAAAGCCTACAAAAAGCGGAGCAACAGCCTTACCTTGCACAGCATTGCCTTTCTGCTTCAACATGCCTCCATCCTCAGCATTTGTGGCATTCAGAACAGTCTGGTATTCCTGATTGCCTGGGAAATACTGGCCTTAAGTTCCTTTGTCCTGATTATTTTCGAGCACGAAAATCCAGTAACCATCAAAGCCGGCATTAACTACCTGATACAGGCTCACTTTTCCATTGTTTTTTTGATGATTGGATTCCTGTGGGTCATCAACAAGACGGACAGTTACGATTTTCAGGCCATCTCTACCTATTCAGCCTCCTTGCCGGGAATGGCCTCCCTGATACTATTCCTATGCTTTTTTGTAGCATTTGCCATCAAAGCCGGCCTGGTACCCTTTCACACCTGGCTGCCCTATGCGCATCCGGCTGCACCATCCCACATCTCCGGGATGATGTCGGGGGTGATTATCAAGATTGGCATCTATGGAATTCTACGTATGTTGTTGATTGTAAAGACTGATTACCTGGCTGTCGGATACATCATACTTATCATCTCCGTAATTTCTGGACTCTATGGTGTAATGCTTGCCATCGTCCAACACAACCTGAAGAGGCTTCTGGCCTACCACAGCATCGAAAATATCGGCATCATAGGAATTGGGATCGGACTTGGCTGCATTGGCATCGGCAACAACAATCAGGTTTTGACAACCCTTGGTTTCGCCGGGGCCCTGTTGCATACGCTGAACCATGGCTTGTTCAAATCACTGCTTTTATATGCAGCAGGCAATGTTTACCAGGCAACCCATACCAGGGAGATAGAAAAGCAGGGGGGATTGGTAAAAAGGATGCCCCAAACCACCCTGTTGTTTTTAATCGCGGCCATCTCCATTTGCGGAATTCCACCATTCAACGGCTTTATCTCTGAATTTATCCTCTATACCGGATTGTACAACTGGCTCTCTAACGGTAATCTCTTTTCCACACTTGCTGCTGTCTTCTCAACGGTAGGACTGGCAGCCATTGGTGGATTGGCCATGTTGTGCTTTACCAAGGCATTTGGGATCATCTTCCTCGGAAATGAACGTTCGCCCCTACCTCCCACCTGCCGGGAGGTTCCATTTATGCAACTGATTCCAATCTATCTGCTTGCTGCTGTCATTGTCCTCATCGGCTTGTTTCCCATGCTCTTCATCAGTTTACTTTCCATGCCGGTCAGTCTGTTTACAGGCAGCAGCGCATGGGCCAACGATTCCTTGCAGCAGGGTGCATTTGAAGTTTTGCAACCGATCAGCCGGGCAGTGTGGATACTTGTTCTGCTGGTTGCCTTGATTTTTGGTATGCGCAAATTGTTCTTGTCCCGCAGAGAGGTAAGCAGCGCTTCGACCTGGGGTTGCGGTTATGTGGCGCCTACTGCCAAGCAACAATATACGGCAGGCTCGTTTGTCAGGACCTTTGGCAAATTGTTTGCCCCTGCCCTGCTGGTAGAAAAGGAGGAGACAACCGTGAAGGGGATTTTCCCTTTTGAGGCACGTTACCGAACCCATTCCTATGATAAAGTTGAAAAAAACCTGATAGACAGGATCCTGAAGTTAAACAAAAATTTCATGGGTAGGTTTATCTTTCTGAACAACGGGAGACTACAGTTCTACATCCTATATGGTATTATTTTTATAATTACAGTGCTTGGTATTCCGGTGCTTTACCGGAATATCGTATCATTCATTGACCTGCTAAAACATCTCTAACCATGCTGAGTGTTACCTTGATATTGTTGGCTGCCCTTTTCTTTACAGGGATCATTATCCGGACCAAGAGTCTGGCATCGGGACGGAAAGGTCCCGGCATATTGCAACCCATCAAAGATGTTGTCAGGTTGTTTCGCAAAGGTGCCGTTTACAGCGAGACCACCAGTTTTATTTTTCAACTGGCACCTACCGTTTACTTTGCCTCTGTGGTAATGGCCATGCTGGTGGTACCATTCGGGCAGTCGAAGGGCGTACTCAGTTTCAATGGTGATTTCATCTTCTTCGCTTATGTACTGGCGCTGGGAAAATTCTTCAGCATCATCGCAGCCCTGGACACCGGCAGCAGTTTTGAAGGGATGGGCGCCAGCCGTGAAGCACTTTACTCCATGTTTGCAGAGCCTGCCTTCTTCATCCTGATGGGCTCCCTTGCCTTGCTTTCGGGGCATACCTCTTTCCAGGAGATTTTTGCCTCCCTGCACATTGGATCCCAGATCAGCTATGCCATGGCTGCACTGGCCACCTTTGTGCTGCTGATGATTGCCATGATCGAAAACAGCCGCATGCCGATTGATGATCCCAAGACCCACCTCGAATTGACCATGGTGCACGAGGTGATGATTCTGGACAACAGCGGTTTTGATCTGGGATTGATATTGACTGCCGGTTATCTCAAATTTGCCCTCTACGGAGCACTCATTGTGAATCTGTTCATTGGAGTAATTCCCTACCAGTATGCCATTCCTGCATTCTTTGGCATTCAGTTCCTGATGGCTGTTACCATCGGTTTGATCGAATCGTTCATGGCACGTTTCAGAATGAGTCACAATCCACAATTTATTGTGGTACTCACTTCGGTGAGCTTGCTCATCTTTTTCGGTGTACTTCTGATTCTTCAAAAATTCATCTAGATGTCTCAAAATAAAGTATAATCTTATGATACATGTACTCTTGATTGTATTTATCATCACCCTGTTCTACATGTCGATTGCGAACAGAATGATGACCTATATCAATGTCCTGGCCTTTCAGGGGGTATTGTTGTTTTTCGTTGTGTTTATTCAGCTCAGTGAAATTGGCGTACTGAACCTAACCTTGATCCTTCTGGAGACCATCGTATTTAAATCGCTGGCTGTCCCGATCTTTCTGAGTTATTTGCTGAAGCGGAACAACATTACCCGCGAAGCGGAACCCTTCCTGCCCAATTTTGTTTCGCTGGTGATTACGACCTCCATTGTAGTAGTCAATATATTGATTGCAACGATGATCGAAGACCCAAATCTGGATAAGATATTCTTTGTGGTGGCATTGTCGACCCTCTTCTTCGGGTTGTACATCATTGCCACCCGTCGTAAAATCATTACCCATGTGATGGGTTACATGGTGATAGAGAATGGCGTTTTTGTCCTCTCCCTGGCCATAGGGAATGAGATGCCCATCCTGGTGAACCTGGGTATCATGCTGGACATTTTTGCCAGTGTGCTGATTCTGGGCATCTTTATGAACAAGATTGGGGATGTTTTCAAAGATGTGGATGTGGATCAGCTGAGCAATTTAAAGGATTACTAATTCAAACACCCGAAACAATGGTTATTATCTACTTATTAGGTTCCATCACGGTTGTTTTGAGCCTGTTTTTTAGCAGGAACAAACAGTTTGTATACTCCCTGCTTGGAATATTCCTCGCCTGGCAGAGCTGGTTTACCATCCAAGCCTCTACCCTGCAGGGCACAACGGATTCCGTCTATTTCACCTTCGACTCCCTGGGAATCCTGCTGCTCGTCACCCTCACCATCATCGCCATACCCGCAGCGATTCACAGCTATATATACATCGAGAACCACCACGAACCTCCCAAATCCAGATCGTTGTACCTTGCCTCGATGATTCTGCTGATCATGGCCATCACTGCCGGTTACCTCTCCAACCACATTGCAGTAACCTGGATTTTCACAGAGATCACCACCCTTAGTGCATCCGCCCTGATCTATCACCACCGCAACAAACTGGCCCTGGAGGGCACCTGGAAATATGTTTTCATCTGTGCCATCAGCATCACCTTTATTTTCATTGGAATACTTTTCCTGAGCCTGTCGCTGCAACATGCAGGATCCGACAATCTCTCCTTCATCAACCTCCTGGCCAACAGCAAAGAGCTGAATCCGGTCTGGCTCAGAATGGCCTTTCTCTTTATTTTTACGGGGTTTACTGCAAAACTGGGACTGGTACCCATGTTCACTGCCGGCATTGATGCCAAGGATACAGCTCCTGCACCGGCAGGCGCCTTGATGGCCAGCGTGCTGATGAACCTTGGATTTGTAGGCATTTTCCGGTTTTATGTGGTCGTTGCCAATACCCCACTCCTCCACTGGGCCCAACTGGTCGTGGGTTCGGCTGCCTTTTTGTCGCTTTTTGTAGCTGCCGTTTACATGCTAAAAGTCAAAAACATCAAGCGAATGTTCGCCTATTCAGGCATCGAACACATGGGGATTGTGATGCTGGGTATTGCTGCAGGGGGCATCGGCTATTATGCGGCCATCCTGCACATCATCCTGCATGCCTTTGTAAAATCCAGCCTCTTCTTTCAGTACAACCAGCTATACAGGGTCTTTCAAAGCAAAAGCATTACGCACCTGGGAAACTACTTCAAATACAATCCCACCGGAGCCATCGTTTTGTTGCTGGGCTTTGTCAGCTCTGCTGCCATGCCCCCTTCCGGTCTGTTTGTCAGTGAATTCCTGATCTTTAAGTCCATCTTCGATGCCAAACAGATCTTGCTGCTGGTGGTGGTTTTGTTGTTGCTTACCATGATTATCTGGGCATTCGGCAAGAACATATTCAAAGTGCTCTTCGTACCCGTCGATGGTTTTGACGATTCACAGGTGGTAAAAATTAGTCAGTGGGAGTCCCTGACCCAATATTTGCTGCTGGCCCTGGCTGTCTATCTTGGCCTGAATCCGCCACCAATTTTTGTTCAGCTGATCAACGATAGTATCATTCTCTTACCCCATTGAACATGAAACCCATTTCGATCCAAAATAACCAGTCGATCCCACTCTCCAGGATCCCGGAATTCAGCTATGAGGAGTTCTTTGCCTTGAATACCGGTTTGGTGGCCGAGAAGCTTGAAAGACACTGTGTCAACTACTATGGCATAGCTGATCCTGCGGGAATCAAACTGTTCTGCTGCATTGCGGATGACCTGGAGCAGACAATCTACCTCTCCTGTTGCAGGATCGGGACAGATCGCAATTTACCCTCCTTTTCCGCCAAACTGCTCTGTTTTGAAAAATTTGAACGGGAGATCCACGAGAATTTTGGCGTAAAATACAGCGATCATCCCTGGTTAAAGCCGGTCAGATACCCAATTGACCGTGCAGACCAGACCCAACAAATTGCCAATTATCCCTTCTATTCGATCGACAGTGAAGAGCTGCACGAAGTGGGTGTAGGCCCCATCCATGCCGGGGTGATTGAACCCGGACATTTCAGGTTTATCTGCAACGGGGAGCAGATCCTGCACCTGGAGATCCAGTTGGGGTACCAGCACCGGGGAATCGAAAAGTTGATGGTACAGAACAGGGAGCTCTCCAGGTTGGTTGCCCTCGCAGAAAGTATTGCCGGGGATACGGTCGTTGGCCATACCACGGCCTTCGCACATATTTGGGAGAGTCTCTGCGGTTTCAAAACCACCCGCGAGATTGACTTTTCTCGTACAATGGCGCTCGAACTAGAACGGATCGCCATCCATACCGGTGACCTGAGCGCCCTCTGTACGGACATAGCTTACCAGTTGGGGAGTTCGGTATTTGGCCGGTTGCGCACCCCCATCATCAATTTCATGCAGGAGTGGGGTGGCAACCGCCTCTCCAAGGGTTTCATCCGTCCCGGACAAAACAGGTTCAGGTTTACGCCCGAGCTGGCGGATAGACTGAGACAGGTACTGGATGCCTTTGAGCCCGATTTCCTGGAGATGAACAAGGAGCTGTTCAGTCTGCCCAGTGCGCTTTCGCGGTTCGAGCGGACAGGTGTCGTCTCCACCGAAGATGCCAGTGCGATTGGTGCAGTGGGGATGGCTGCCCGTACCAGTGGTGTACCGCGGGACATCAGGACGACCCATCCGCACAGCCTCTATCCCGAACTCCGGCATGAAATCAAGGTCAAGCGGCACGGGGATGTCTATTCCCGGGTGCAGATGCGCAAAAACGAGGTGATACAGTCGATCGGTTACCTGAGAAGCATGGCCGCCACAATTCCGGCGGAAGAACCTATCCCTACGCTTTCAGCTCCCGGTGAAAGCCTTTTTGCCCTTTCACTGGTGGAAGGATGGCGTGGTGAGATCTGTCATTGTGCCGTCACCGGTTCTAAGGGGGAGCTGGTTCATTACAAGATCAAGGATCCCTCCTTCCACAACTGGCTGGCACTGGCGCTGGCGGTAAGGAACAATGAAATATCCGACTTTCCGATCTGCAACAAGAGCTTTAATCTTTCGTATTGTGGGCATGACTTGTGATTAATTGGAAAATGTGGAAATGTGAAAATGTGGAAATGTGA
>CAZVTL010000113.1:0-11678 GCA_964630075.1 uncultured Tangfeifania sp. | reverse complement strand
CAGTTTTTTTGTTTTTCTGAAGCAGGACATGGGTAACAGACCCGTGCCAACAGGGAGTAGGCATTATCTTTATTTAGCAAATTGCTGTTTAAACGTAAACCAAAGAGCTTCCCTGCATATTTGGCATATACCAGGTCGAAAGCCTCTACCTCCCCTTTCTGAAGCTTTGGCACCAATTCAATATCCTCCGGAAATATTCTCAAGGAGTGTTTTTTGTTGTTAGTTCAACACAAATATAGCTTATTACCCATGAATGTCTATTTTTGAAGGCTGAATATTAAAATGTAAAAACTCCTTTCTCAAATTAAACATAGAGAACAATATAATGTCATTGGTTTTCATTCGTTCTTTGGAGCCTTACCAGTTTGTTTTCGCGTAAAGCACGCCAAGTTCGCAAAGAAAAAAGATCGACACTAACAATTGAACATTACTAAAAATGCACATCGACATCATATTCCAACAGATCCTCATCCTCTCCATTCTTATTTTCATTGGCATCGCCGGAGCCAAATTTGAAGTAATTTCGCCTGGCGGGAAGGATATGCTGGCCAAACTGATTTTTAACATCACCCTGCCATTGATGCTGCTTACCAATTTTAGCAGAATCAGCATCACACCAAGGTTACTCACAAATAGCCTGCATATACTTGTACTTACCTTCCTTGCCCTGTTATCGATTCTTTTGGTTAGCTGGTTCATCACAAAGGCATTCCGGATGCCCAGGGGCGAAGCCTCCATATTCAAGACCCATTGCGTATTTGGCAACATTGTTTACCTTGGATTTCCACTTATTGCGGCCTTGTACGGAGAGGAAGGACTGCTCTACGCAGGAATGTTCCAGTTTGTTACCAACATGATGATCTGGACCATTGGCGTAGTGATCCTTAACCAGGGGAAAAATCTGTCTGTCTGGCAGAACGTCAGGCATATCCTCAATCCCAACTCCTTTGCTGTGGCGGTAGGGTTTGCCATGTTCCTCTTTTCGGTGAAACTCCCCCATGTATTGTTGCAGGCCTTTGGCGGACTTGGAGATTCTACGGCTTATCTTTCAATGGTTTATATTGGCGCCATGATGTATTATTCAAGCCTGAAGGGTTTCCTCAACAGACGGGAAGTCTATATTTTTACACTCACCAAACTGTTTATCGTGCCGGCCATTCTACTTTTTGTCCTGTCAAAAGCTATTGGCCTGATACCCGGAGGAATAGACAAGATTGTGATAGGTGTGCTGGTACTGCTGGTGGCAATGCCCGGGATGGCCAATGTGGTGATCATGGCCAAAATATTTGGTGCCGACGACAAATTGGCCACCGCAAACGTCGCTGTATCAACTGTTGTTAGCCTCATTTCATTGCCCATCGTTTTACTGATGATCGAACTCCTTTTATGAGATATTTTAGTTAAAGCCTGTTGGTCAAAATTTCTTTCAGCTCTGAAAAGGTAAGCTTTACAGGATTGTTTTTGTTCGATGTTTGCTGAGCAAGCGCATCCAGATCAGCGTTGGTTATTCCAAATGCCGAAAGCCGCGGAATGGCGAGTTCCTCTGTCATTTGAAACAAGGAATTGATCAATGAACTGGCAAAATAGGCATCTGAACCACTCTTCTTTGTCGAAAGTATCCGGCCAACTGCAGCATATTTAGCCAGGAAATACTTTTCGTTCCCTGAATCGGAGAGCTTTTGAAGGGTGATACGGTTTGCTTCAGCCATCAATGTACCACAAACCACTCCATGCGGAATGGTAAATTTTGAGCCGATGGAGGAGGCAAATCCATGCACCGTTCCCAAACCTGCATTTGCCAGGGTGATTCCCGAAAGCCAGGCTGCATAGGCCATTTTTGACCTGTTCTGAACATTGCCGGGATCATTTTTCACCAATGGAATTAATGATTGATGGATGAAATTTATTCCATCCAAAGCCATGGCATCTGTCATCGGATTTGCTTCGGTCGACAGATAGGATTCAAGCAGTTGGGTAAAGGCATCCATGCCACTATAGGCAGTTTGCCCAACCGGACAGTTGAGCTGTAGTTCTGGGTCGATCAGTGCCAGATCCGGGATGTAATTTGAATGTCGCAGCGAGCTTTTAAAACCATTTGCACCAATTTCGGTAATCACTGCATTTTTTGTAGCCTCGCTGCCTGTTCCGGAAGTTGTTGGAATGGCAATGAAGGGGATCTTTGCTCCGGGTGGTGCTTGTGTCCCTACTCCCTCCAGATAGGCCACTATTTTTGCAGGACTGACCAACATGGCAGAGATGGCCTTACCTGCATCCATCACACTACCACCACCGATGGCTACCACCACATCGGGCAATGAACCTTTGAACTGCTGTACGGCAAAATCTATATCGGCAGGAGAAGGTTCGTGATTGATTTGATATACTTCCCAATGAAAACCTTTTTGTTGGAGATTTCCGAATAAAGTATCAGCCCGGGAAGATTCCAAAAATGAATGCTGCCCGGTTATGATGAGCAAATTTTTTCCATACCGATGAACGAAACCCGGAAGTTCCGACAATTTTCCCGGTCCAAAAACCAATTCTGGAATACGTGCCAACGAGAAGCATTTCATATATATGCTATTATTAATAGACCAAAATGTTGTATTTCTCTGCTTTCCTGGGTTGTTCCATAAAGGATGCTACCGTATTGCGCCACTTCAAATAATGAGCAGTTTCTTTGTGTGCAATGGCAGATGATTCATCCAAATAAGCCTCATAGAGCAGAAATTTGCATGGATTTGTTGGATCCTGACATACATCGAAACGAATATTGCCCTTTTCCTTGCTGGAATGCTGCTGATTTTCGAAGGATGCTTCCATAAATTCTTTTAAACAGGCAGGTTTTACCCAAACATGAACACAGGAGGTTATTGCCATGACTATAAATATTAGCTGGAAGCTAAAATAAGCATTTACATTCAGGAACGCGTATGGTAACCAATAATCTTGTAACCGATTGGTTTGCGTGGAGGTTTGTTCTCCTGTTTGGTGATCAGTTCATCCAGGTAACTGAAAACCAGTTCGATGTTTTTGTCCTTGTTTTGAACCTTTTTCTTGATGGTTTCTATTTCAAGTTTCAGGCTAAGTGTGTCGGTAAACATCGCCCTGATTCTGGTGAAAATCCGCATGATCTGAATGTTCATCTGAATTGCTCTTTTACTATTCAATACACTCGATAACATTAAAACTCCATGTTCAGTAAAGACCATTGGAGCGTATCTTAATCCCATCCGATCAGAATTGGAGGTCGCAAATTGCGTCCTCCAATTTGAAAATTCTTCGTTTGTCAATTCAAACATAAAATCTCCAGGAAACCGGAATAGATTACGTTTGACTGCTTCTTTCAATCTTTTGGTTTCAACACCATACAAAGCAGCCAAATCCCGGTCCAACATTACTTTCTGATCACGGATCAGGTAAATTTTGTCCATGATGCGTTCATCGGGCACTAAACTACTGCCATTCTCAACTGACATCTTAAAACGAATCAGGAGCACAAAATATTGCACTCCTGGTTCATGTATGTGTGATTCGAATTAGCTTCGCTAAAAGAGCCAGGCTCCTCCCCCATCGATTGTGGTAATTTTCCCATCCTTGTCGTATTCCAGCTCCACCACTTTCAGGCTGCGCAACCAGGTTTTTCCGCCTGAAGGAACACTGTCATGGAAAAACAGGTACCACTTTCCTTTGAATGCTATGATTGCATGGTGGGTTGTCCAGCCAACCACCGGGGTGAGGATTACCCCCTGGTAGGTAAAAGGGCCGTAGGGATTATCCCCGGTGGCATAGCACAACAAATGGGTGTCGCCTGTCGAATAGGAGAAATAATATTTGCCCTTGTGGCGGTGCATCCAGGAGGCTTCGAAAAATCTGCGGTCGGTTTGTCCGGCTTTCATGGGCGTTCCATCCTGATCCAGGATGGTGACGGCCCTTGGTTCCTCGGCAAACCCCAGCATATTCTCCGACAGGCGGACCACCCTGGAGGGGAGGGCCAATTCATCTCCCACTGGCAAACAGGCACACTCCAGCGCCTTGTTCTCCCTGTAGCGTTGCAGTTGTCCGCCCCACAATCCGCCGAAGTACATGTAGTGGGTTCCGTCAATATCTTCAAAGACTGCAGGATCGATGCTGTAACTTCCCCTGATGGGGTCGGGTTGCGGAATAAACGGTCCGGCCGGATTGCCTGCAATAGCTACTCCCAACCGAAATATATCCGTCTTGTCTTTAAGGGGATAATACATGTAGTATTTACCGTCTTTGCAGGCGACATCGCAATCCCACAACTGGCGACCGGCCCATGGAATGTCGTTGACTTTCAGTACCACCCCGTGATCCGTCAGCGGTTCGTTTTCAATATCGGAAGTTGAGAAAACATGGTAGTCGTTCATGTCAAAATGATCGCCGTTGTCATTCTCCGGAATCCCGGATTCGCGGTCGTGGGAAGGATAGATGTATAGCTTTCCTTCGAACAGGTGTACGGAAGGATCGGCCATGAAAAGGTGATCTACCAGGTATTTGGGCTCCTTCATTTTGCTGGTTTGTAGGTTTCCGCCATCTTGATCATCTGTTCAACAATGGGCTTTCGTTGGTTGTTACGGTCGAAAAGCACGGGATAGTCTTTTCTTCCCCTGATCGGGAAGTTGTTCAGCCAGGTGGTGTTGTCGGTCAGTCCCCAGACGGTAACGCGGTCAATCACCTCACTGTATTTCAGGAAGAGTCCGAACATGTCGAGCATCCGCTTGTTCCATTTCTGCTGGACAGTGTCGGGTATAGCTTCCCGGTAGGGATCCATTTTCTCAGAATAGCTGAAATTACGGGAGATTTCTGCCCCCTCATACGGACTTGGGAGAATCGACATGTCCCATTCTGTGATCAAAATTTTAACGCCGGCTGCCGTAAGCTTTTTAAAGCTGGTTTCCGTTGCCTCCAGTGTTGGCGAATTCATGCGCATGTGTGCCTGCGAGCCGACGGCATCAATTCTGCACCCTTTTTCCCTGAGTTCTTTCACCATGGCTATGATCGCATCGCATTTGACAGGATTCTCCACATTGTAATCGTTGTAGTACAATTCCGCATACGGATCTGCCTCATGGGCAAACTGGAAGGCAAATTGGATGAAATCCTTGCCCAGAATCTGGTAGAATTTGCTGTTACGGTATTTTCCGTTGTCTTCAAAGGCCTCGTTGACAACATCCCAGCCTTTTACCCTTCCCTTGTAACGGCCAACGACTGCTGTGATGTGCTGACGCATGCGCTCTTTCAGCACTTCAGGAGCTACCTCCTTTCCGCTTTCATCGATAAAAAACCATTTACCGATTTGAGAATGCCAGATCAGGCAATGTCCGGTTACCACCTGGTTGTTCTTTTCTCCGAAAGCAACCAGCTGGTCGGCATCCTCCCAGTTGAATCGGTTCTCCTCGGGTTGGATGGGTTGGGGTTTCATGCAGTTTTCGCCAACGATTGCACTGAACTCTTTGGCGATCAGTTCGGTTTCGGCAGGAGCTCCACCGGTAAATTGCCGGCTGTTGACGGCTACGCCAAACAAGAACTTATCCTTGGTGGCTTCACCCAAGCTCTTTTGGGCCATGGCTGGCAGAGAAACCAAACAAACCAGCACGGTAATTGCGGAAATAAATTTAATATTCATATTATTTGTTGTTAGATGATTGTTGGTTTCCTCCCCTTCTTGTTCTCAATTCGGTTTCTATTTTTACCTCCATCTTTTTGTCAATGACATAGAAGAAAAGCAATCCCACCCCTATCAGGAAAGGAATGGATGGATAGATGCTCACCAGCATTCTCGAACCTTCGGCGACAGAAGGAGGTTGAATGATCTCCTGACCTGCCACTGCACTCTCTTTCGCAATGTATCCGTAGAGGCTTAAAATCCAGGATACCAATGCCCCGCCAATGGATAGCCCCGCCTTAAGTCCCACCATCATGGCGGAAAAAATGATCGCAGTAGCCCTGCGGTTGGTTTTCATTTCTGAATAATCCGCCACATCGGCGATCATGGCCCACAGAATAGGTATGGTGACTCCATAGGTCAGGCCGTGCAGGATTTGTGAAGCGAACATCAGCAACACATTCTCCGGTTTGAAAAAAATGAAGATCAGAATAAATATGGTCGCCGCCAGAATACCATACTTAAAAACATCCCGCTTCCCATATTTATCTGCCAATCTCTTCGAAAATGAAATTCCGACAATCATAAAGATGATTCCTCCTGCGTTAAATAGGCCAAAACCTGCGGCTACAGGATCAGAACCGAAGAAATTGACTCCAACTCCTGCCATGGCCGAAATAACGGGATTGATAAAATCTGCCAGTGCAGCTTTGTCGACATAGTTGTTAAAATAAAAGACGTAGGAGCCACCTTTCATGGCCAGGGTAATGAACAACAAAATGGTGAGTGTGAGCATGATGATCCATGGCCTGTTTTTCACGAGGTCGGAAAGGTCATCCTTGATGGATGATTTCTGTTCCAATGTTGGAACGATGCGCTCCCTGGTGGTAAAAAACGTGACCAGCAACATGATGGTACCCACGATGGCCATCCAGGTCATAACGGTCTCAATTCCGGCGGCTTTGTCTCCATGACCCGCAGAAATGATGATCGGCAACATGAAGACCTGTACAAAAAATTGGGCAAACATCACCGCCACAAAGCGGTAGGAGGAGATGCTGTTCCTTTCGCCCATATCGCCGGTGATTACCCCACTCAAAGCCGAATAGGGCAGGTTGCTGGAAGCATACAACAGCAGCAGGAGTGAATAGGTCACTGCCGCATAAATCAATTTTCCATGATAGGAAAAATTGGGGGTTGAAAAGGCCAAAAGTGCAACCACGCCGAGTGGTACAGCAGAATAGAGGATCCAGGGTCTGAATTTTCCCCATTTGGAGATGGTCCTGTCGGCCAATACTCCCACCAATGGGTTGAAGACAAATGCTGCAGTCAGACCGACGGACAGCATGATGATGGAGGCATCGGTACTCTTGAGTCCATAAATATCGGTGTAGAAATAGGCCAGGTAGGTAATCAGTGTCTGAAAAACCAGGTTGGCCGCCAAATCTCCCAGGCTATAGCCGATTTTTTCAAAAATGGAAACCTTCTGAGAAGCACTGCTCATAACTATAAGTTTATTGGTTTAATCAGTAGCTTGGTGGGGTCAAGTCGGCGGATGCAATCTTTTGTTGAACCAAACCCTCACCGCATTCATCCTTGCCAGCTGGTTGGACGGAACTTTGCGTTTGCAGGTGGATCGCTCCTCACTGCCTTCCGGCGCTCCCCAACGGATTTCAATTCCATCGTTCGGATTGTAGGCCATCTCGAAGGCATCCCGTCGTTTCAGAATCTCACCCATTGTCAGGGTCTGTTCGGTTCCATTGGTGCGGGTATAGGCAATGGTTAATTCCGACAATTTTCTGTTTAAAAGCTCTTCCAGCTCCTTTTTCACCTGTTCGGGAGATTTCAGCAAGGGTAGTTTGAAATCTTCGGGTGACTTGACTATCTTATCCGGAAAATCCAGTACCGCATCCATGGCAATCAGCAACCTCAAATCGCGGTTGGGGGTGGAGAAGTTTTCCCACTGACCGCCTGCCTGAAATACGCCGGCTGCGCTGCCAGGCATGCCGATGACCTCCCCCGGATGGGCCTGCATATAGGTTTCACCGTTGGAGACAGAGGTTACTCTGACGATAAGTTGTTCATGCAATGCTTTCACCAGATCAAGGAGGGCCATTTCAGGATCGAGCGGTTTTGGGTTGATGATCCGCTCCATGGTTTGGTAGAAGAGCGCCTGCTCCATCCCCTTCTGCTGCAATGAAAAGGGGATCATTCCCGCAGCTGCGTTGATCTCTTCCGAGGTCAGCAACCTACTCCCCTTCTCGAGCACCATCGGGCGAAAAGCCTTGAAGCCGGGTTCCCCCACCACTTCGCTGGTATTGAAGAGAAAGTTGCCTTTCCAGAACCTTTTGATGCCAACAGTACCGTCAGGTTGCGCATCTACAGAGAGCAAGACACCAGGGGTACTGTTTGTCTGGGCCAGCCAGCCAATCAAGACGAGTGTATGACCATATGGATCAGCATAGACAACGCCCGGGCGCAGACTCTCCCTGGTCAATGGTACAGGGTAATAATCAGCCTCTTCATTTTTAAAGTAGGTACGTGCAGTTCCTGAATGTACGCCATTCATTACCATCCTTACGAAAGTATTGAATTTACGTACAGGGGTCGCTCCTCCAACATTTGCCTCATTGGTGACCCAACGACCGGTTCCGGGTGCTTTGCCCAGATAGCCTCGGTCGCATTCGTGGTAACCGAAGGGCAAACCCAGTTTCCAGGCAAAGTAAGCCCTGAAATAGAAGGGATTGTCGGCGCAATCGGGTTGCATCAGGACCCTGTTCTTCTCATTTTCATCATCCTCGTTCAAAGAAAGATGGTTGTGCAAAAAGTTGGTTGCCCTGTTTTGGGTGACCTCGTGCAGGGCGGTCCAGGAGGCACGTTCATCCGCACCCTGGAACAGGGCGTTGATCCAGGCAGAAAAGAGTGCTTCTGAAGCAGCATCCCAACCCTTCTCCGTTTTCCAAACTGAATTGGAGGCCGAAATATCGGGCTTTCCGGTTACGGTGAAATCAAGGTTGCTTTCCGTATTGCCATCCTGCACAGTGAGGTGGTATGCTCCTTCAGCTCCGGCTTGAAATGATGCTATTTGCCAGTATGGGAGTCCCTCCCCGCTCCTGGTTTTCTCTGCCTCAATAGGTCCAGTTGGTGACATCAGTTTGATCTTGGCATTCCTGATCTTTTTGCTTCCAACGGCCATCACCCGAAATTGCTCACCTGGTTTGGGGTACTTCGGAGAGAGCAGCATGGCGGTTGTGGCTTGTGATTCAGAATGGTCTTCCGTCTCTTCCTGAATTGCGGTGGTGAGTTTTGGGTCCGGAATCTCTTTGGCCTTGTTGGAAGGAGCACCACAAGATGTCAAAGCAAACAATATGATTACCAAGGTGGCGGTATGCAACAATCTGTACATCTAGGAAATATTTACATTTTAGTGATCCATACAGCTCCAAAGATAGCGTAAAAACGAAGATGAAAGTGAGATTAAAAGAGTCAAAATTCACCGCAATAGGCACATAGGTCACAATAGAGACTCATGTGACAAAAGTGCCTATAGTGGTGAAAAATGACGATGGAACCTTCCGTCAACCCTTGGAATGGTATCTATTTGGTGTTTTCAGTCGTTAATTCTTCCACAAGCCGAACTGAATCTTCAATACATTTCTCACAAACATTCTGGAACAGCTTGTTCTCAATCGCAAAATTATGTCCCTCTTCTGTTCTTAAGTCACATCCCAGCAAATCGATGCATTGCGTCGTGTGGTGGATGGATTTGAATCTTTGGTCAAATTGCTGAATCAATGGATAAGCGTGGTTCTTGCGGTTCAAATTATCCGGGTGTATTTTTGAACTGTACAATCCAATTGCCATAAAAGCCCCTGTAACTGCACCACATTTCTCCTGCAGCCTACCCATTCCCCCTCCAAAACCAACTGAAATGCTGGAGGCGAGATTTTCGTCAAAGTTGAAATCGTCCTGAAATGCCAGTAGAACTGATTGTGCACAGTTGTATCCGGATCTAAATGAATTGATTGCCTTTTCTGACTTGGTTTCCATGAGCTAAATTTTTGAAGGAATTAATTCAAGACAATAATATTTCAGCGGGAATATTGAATTCACGGTGAAAAAATTTAACCAGTTCAAGTGTCAACGGTTTTCTTTTGTTTAATAATGCCGAAACGTATCCTTTACTACCTACCCTCCCGACAAGATCTTTGTTCTTTAATCCATTTTCTTCCATTTTCATCCTAATGGCATCAATAGGATTTGGCAAAGGAATGGGATAATGAATATCCTCATACTGCTTTATCAACAGTAGGACAACCTGAAGTTTTTCCCCTTCAGTAGATTCCGCTTTTACCTTTTTGTCAAACATCGTATCAACCCATTCGAGGTATTGGTTGTACTGTTGCAGATTCTTAATTACCTTGAGTTCCATTATCTTTTCTTTATGTAATTAATTGTAGCAGCATTAATTTTGTCATACTCTTGATGTGTTCCAAACCATTTGATCTGAATGGCCTTAAACTCAAAAACTATCCTTACAATGAGGCGATAATTGTTGCCCATAATGTTAAAAATGACCCTGTCATCGCCTATCAAACTTGCGTTTTCATAGACTTTTCTTAATTCATTAAAATTCTTAAAATCACAATGAACGAGTTCTAAGTACCACTCAAATAGGGCAGTTTTAGCTAATGGATACTTTTCACTGTATTCAAGCAATGCTTTACGTGTAATGATATTAAACACTTCACAAAGGTATCAAATGTTTTCTAATAGCAAACATTATTAACTAGTCTTATATCTAATTATCGAATTCCTTCACCGCCTCAAACATGGCTACAATATTCTCCGGTGGCACATCGGAGAGAATGTTGTGCACGGTATTGAAGACAAATCCCCCGCCCGGAGAGAAGGCCTCAAGATTTTCGACCACCTGTTTTTTTACCTCTGCCGGAGTTGCCCGGTTCAGGACACCTTGGGTGTTGATGCCACCTCCCCAGAAGGTGAGTTCCCTGCCAAATTCGAGCTTCAGCTTTTTGGGTTCCATGTGGATGGCATTGATCTGGACGGGGTTTAGAATCTCAAATCCGGCTTCAATCAGGTCGGGAATCAGTTCATAAATGCCCCCGCAGCAGTGAAGCATCGTATGGGCATCTGAATTGGATTTTACATAGTCACACAATTGCCTGTGCCTTGGCAAGAAAAATTCCCGGTAGGTTTCATTGGGTATAAAGGGTCCTGTGTTGGTACCCAGATCGTCTCCGAATTTCAGGATGTCGACAACATCCCCCACTGCATCACATACTTTCCCCAGAAATTCGAGATGTCGCTCCATCAGAGCATCCAGGAGATGGTGAACATTCTCAGGCTCCAGATAGAGATCCATCAAGAAATTATCAATTCTTCGCAGGAAGGTACCCCATTCGAAAAGGTTGCAACCTACTCCCAGCAACAAAGCCTTGTCGGTGTTCAGCCTCATTTCAATGGTTTTCTCCCTGAGCATCTGCCAGAAGCCGGGTTCATCAATCCTGTCATAAGGTGTAAATCCAAAACCACCCCAGATGACCCGCGACATTTCATTGCCCAGGTTTGAATAGTTGGTAGGATAGCCATCCCGGTAGGGAAAAATAAGCTGATCGAAGAAGGTGGCACCGCTGGGCATTTTACCGATGAATTCGCCGGACTTCCCCGGGGCCAGCCAGGAGCCATCGGCCTGCCTGACCGGATTGAACCATTTGGGGTACAGCGCAGGAGTACCACTGATCAGCTCAAGTGGTTGCCAGTAATCGTCGGCTGTGTTGAATTCCCTGCCAATGTCGAGCACATCGACACCAAAATGGTCCAGCAGCTCCATTTCAGGCTGGGTCACCTCCTGGATAACATCGTAGACCCTGTTTTTCAGGTGCCCCATGCCGAGGTGATTTATGAGGTAGCGATAGGCCACGACAGAGATCCCGCTGCTGGGTGTAGCGCCCAGGTCAACAGGAATCCGGTCGGGTGTTTTGTGTTGAATTGCAGCCAGAATGCGTTCCCTTGAGTTCATCATGTA
>CAZVTL010000112.1:0-11796 GCA_964630075.1 uncultured Tangfeifania sp. | reverse complement strand
GTCAAAAACAACTATTTTGCCATCTTCGGCAATTTCCTCTGGAATGGGGGAGGAGTCAGTAACCTGAAGAAATTTGCAGAACACATGAACTGGGAGACCGTCTATGAACCTGTTGAGGAGAAAGGCAGTTTGAAGCAGGAGAAGTTCCAGCTGTGTGTAGAGCTGGCCAATGCCATGGCGGACAAGCTGCTTCAACTGTAGAGGAAAGGATATTACACAGAGGATTAATTACCTTCTTTCTACATTTCATCTCCTATCAGCATTTCCGCCTCTGACGGTATTTCAATGAGAAAAAAAATGAGGCCACAGAGCAGACCAATCGCAAGCGATTGGTCCCTCCGTGATCTCTGCTTTTCCTCAAAAGAGTTGGCAAGCTGAAGGAGTGCATATTTCCAGTAAATTTATGATCAATAAAATTATTCCTCTGTGTAATTTTTTTTTGGATAATCATGAGACGAATCGCGCTATTATCTGATACCCATGGCTACCTCGATGACCGCCTGATTGACCTGGTGGGGGTGTGCGATGAGATCTGGCACGCCGGAGATATTGGGAATAGTTCCGTTACAGACAGGCTGATGCAGGTGAAACCGCTCAAGGCCGTCTGTGGCAACATCGATGGCGCCGAATTAAGGTTGCAATTTCCCCAGATCCTGCGTTTCAAATGTGAAGAGGTGGATGTCTTGCTCACCCACATAGGCGGTTACCCGGGAAATTACAACCAGCATTTGCTACCACTGTTAAAGAGCAATCCACCCAAACTCTTCCTCACCGGTCACTCCCATATCCTGAAGGTGATCTTTGACCCCAAATTTCAAATGCTGCACATCAATCCCGGTGCGGCAGGGCAACATGGGTTTCATGTAATGCGGACAATCGTACGGTTTAGCATCGATGGCGACCAGATCAAAAATCTCGAAGTGGTGGAGCTTGGCAAAAGGGGATCTTCAACAACTGAAACTGACAGCACACCATGCTGACCGGTCGTAGCTGCCGGTCATTTTCAATCCCAGTTCTGCGGCCTTTTGGGTGATCATCGGCAGGTCTGTAGTGTAGAAACCACTCATTAACAATACTCCTCCCGGTTTCAATACCTTCACATATGCTGGCATATCCTCCAACAGAATGTTTCTTTGAATATTTGCCAGGATGACATCATATTGCGATTCGTTCAGCAATGCTGCATCACCTAGCCTTACCAGGATGTTGTCGACATGGTTGAGCGCTGCATTCTCCAGGGTGTTGTTGGTCGACCACTCATCAATATCAATGGCCGTAATATGCTTCGCCCCTTTCATGGAAGCGAGAATGGATAGAATTCCGGAGCCGCAACCCATATCCAGGACATCGAGTTCTTTCAGCTCCATTTCCAGCATTGCCTTGATCATCAGATGGGTGGTTTCGTGGTTGCCGGTCCCAAAGGCCATGCGCGGGTTGATGATGATTTCGAAGGCTGCCGCAGGGTAATTCTCGTGAAACGGTGCCCTGACCAAGCATTGATCCTCGATCAGCAAGGGTTCAAAGTAGTTCTTCTCCCAAACTTCGTTCCAGTTCTGGTCGGCAATTACCTCAGCCACATATTGGAAACTGAATAGCGGATTATTTTGGAATTCATCTGTTAACAGCAGTTCCCGCGAGTACAGGGAAGAGGGGATGTAAGCCTCCAGGTCCGCTTCATTTTCGACAAAGCTTTCGCAGCCGGCATCGCCGAGTGCCTGCATCAGCAGTTCGCGGGCCAATTCGTTGTCGGGAGATAGGGTGCAGGTAATCTTGGTGTATTCCATAATTGAAAAGTGCCTAAAGTGCCTAAAGTGACTAAAGTGAGCTAGAGTGCCTAAAGTACTTGCGCTCCAATCATGATTAACGATGATAACTCATAACTCATAACTCTTAATAAGATATCCTGAATGCCATGTTGATCCCAAACCGGCTGAAGGTGAATTCATCAAAACCAACATAAACTCCTACATTGGTGGTGTAGAAAAATTCAAGCAGGGTATAACCAATTTCGGTATGGTGTGGATTGACAGGGGAACTGTAATAGCCGGCCCAGATCATCTCGCGCCACAGGGTATTGCTGAGTACCGGCAGGTATTTCAACAGGATCAGCGAAGATTTGTAGGAGACAAATCCATTGAAAAACCTGTCCGACGTAGAGAGCGCATAGTAGTTCGGCACATAGAAGGAGTGGCGGTACTCCCGTGGCAATACGGGACTCGTTTGTGTCATCACATGGGCAAAATCCGAAAAATGCAGTTGCCGGTTGTTGGTGTACCAACCGCCATTGAGTTCCCAGGCCAGGCTTGAAGTCTGACTGAATTCGATGGCGTGGGAGAGTCCGGCGCTCAGGTAGTCAAAATCGGAAGTGCTGGAGAAGAGGTTTTTGAACCCTTTTTCATAGCCAAGGTTGAAGGTAGGAAAAGCCGAGTGCGACATGGTTTTGATCCCATTCCGAATTTTGTAGTAGTGTTTCGGGGTATACTCCAACCTTATTCCGGCCTTGGCAGAGGTTTGATCTGCCAGTTCCCCGGCAGCCACTTCGTCATTCGCAGGAAGGTTGGGTTCGTAATCCTCTTGTTGCCTGAGGAAGGAGAAATTGGTGGAATTCTCCAGTTGGTGGATCATCTTCCATTCAAATTTGCCTTTCAATACCAGTCCGTTGGTCAAATCAACCTGGTTGGAGATTTTGAGGTAGCTGCTCTCATAGAAACGGGCAAAGTTGGTCTTGAAAAAGAGAGAGGAGACACTGTTGATGAAAGGGGAGATGGCCGCCTCTTTGGCATTAAAATCCTCAGAATAGCTGCCACCGTTTATTTCAAATCTACCCCTGTGCATTGGGGCATAGTTGTATTTGATACTGAGATTCCCCATCAGCTGCTCCCGGTTAATGGCATAGGCAATCCTTGGCCTGATTTCCAGGGTTCTGCCAGGTTTGTAATTCTTGGTAAAAAGCAACTCCTGGTTGATGGTAAAGCCATCCACCGCATTGAAGGTTACCCTGCCGGGATTGAACAATCCATAGTAGTTGAAATGCCAGGTGGAATCTTTGAGAGTTTTGCGGCTACCCAGAAAGAGGGGGGTAAAGATCCCCATGTTGAAGTTCTTTTTGGAGAGGGAGACACCTTTGGGTTTGGACTGCTCCTTCAGCACCGCAGAATCACGCTTTTGAAAACTCAGCAGCTCCTCCCCGGACAAGGGAATGGGGCGAAGCGTGTTCCAAAAGGTTGTATCGCTGTTGGCTGCCTTCGGATCGATGTTCACCTTCACCGATTCAGTAATTTCAAGGGTTTGGAGGGTATCTGCAACCTCCTTTTTGTTGGTGGATTCCATCAGTCTTGAGAGTTTGCTCATCTCCTGGTTGGTTAGCTCTTTTTTCTCAAGCAACAGATCAATCTTTTCTTTCTTCTTTTCCAGGGATTTAGCAACCTTTTTTGGGGGTGTGGCTTTGGGGACAGCTGTCTGATTGGCTTTGGCAACAGACTGGGCAGCCACCGGGAGATTGAGCATATTCAATACGCTCTGGTTGAATTGCACATCGGTGTAGCGCATCGATGTAGAGAATTTTCCACTCCCCTTGATCCCCATCGTACTGGCATTGAACGAGAACTTGTGGCTTACCGGCAACCAGATGTATGGGGAAACTTCATCGTAAGTCATGAACATGTTGACGGTTCCGACAGGGGTCTCAAAGTTAAGATCAGCCTGTTTGAGACACCAGAATTCTTCCATCACATAGATGGTCCCTTCAAAAAGCAGCTTGCTTTTTCTTTTTGGGATCACCCTGATCTTGTTCACAATATTCTTGCCCTCGTAACTAAACCCCTCATACTTAAAATTGTAATGGGCAAAGGCATTCTTCCCTGCCGGGGAGATCAATACATCTAGGTTGTCCTGGTACAAACTGGATCCAAGGATGTCGGTCACCTCAAAATCAATTCCTTTCGGGAAGGAGGAGTTGATGGACTTGATTTTTAGGTCATACTTGTCGGGGGCCTTGAAGCTGATCTCGTTGACACTCTCCTGGACCAGGATATCTCCCGATTTAACATCTATCTTTTGCTTCTTGAGTTGGTTCCGGAAAATGGCCGGGATATTGTCCACCTTGATGGTGCCACGCAGATAGGCCGTGGCACTGTAACTCTGCATCTGGTTGAGGTGAACATAGGAGAGGCTGATCAGCTTGCGCATGATGGGGTAGGCCCTGTCAATACCGGCATTGATGGTCACCTCCTGAAGCTCCTGGAACTGCTCTTCCAAAACGACGCTGATGGATACTGGTTTGGTTGTAAGGGTGAGGATTTCTATTTTCGGGGTGTAGCCCAGGCTTCGGTAGGTAACGGTATACTTTCCTGCAGGCAAATCGATTTCGAAATCCCCCTTTTTGTTGGTGGTAGTTCCTTGTGCACCCTCCTTGAAGAAAACTGTGGCAAAGGGGATGGGCACACCGCTCTTGTCCTTGATATTGCCCTTGAGATTGTGTCCCAAGGCGAAACCGGAAAGTAACAAACATAGGAAACCAAGGACAACCAATCTTCTCATACGAACTGAAATGATTTCTGAGGTATACGGAAGGTTCATCCAAAAGTATAAAAATTCGACCGGATTTTGATATTATTCAAAACAAACACGCACGAAGCAGTAAAAATGGCTGCTCCGTGCGTGATAAAATGGTTGTTGCTTGCAGTGGACTAGTAAGCGTTGATGATGGCCAGGAAATCTTCTGCCTTGAGCGATGCGCCACCGATCAGTCCACCGTCGATATCAGGCTGGCTGAACAGCTCTTTTGCATTGGCAGGACTGCAGGAACCACCATAGAGGATGGAGCAATCGGCTGCAATGGTCTGGTTGTATTTCGTGGCAATCAACTGACGAATGAAGGCCAGCATATCCTGTGCCTGCTGTGAACTGGCAGTCCTGCCGGTTCCGATGGCCCAGATGGGTTCGTAGGCGATCACCAGTTTGCTGAAATCTTCGGCTGAGAGGTTGAAGATAGTCTCTTCCAGTTGTGTTTTGACAAATTCATTTTCTGTGCCAGCTTCACGGATGGCAAGGGCTTCCCCGCAGCAATAGATGGGGGTTAAACCCTGGGCCAGTGTCAGTGCTACTTTTTTGTTGAGGATTTCTGAAGTCTCGTTGTAATATTCGCGGCGTTCAGAGTGCCCGATGATGACATGGCTGGCACCGGTGGATTGAATCATGGAGACGGATACCTCCCCGGTAAAGGCTCCTTTGGGTTCTGCCGCGCAGTTTTGTGACGATACTGCAATGCGGTTCAAATCAACGGCAGCTGCCACACTTGCCAAATGGGTAAATGGAGCTCCCAAAACGACAACAACATCTTTTGCCCCTTTTTCGGCAACCAAACTGTCCACTTGCTTGGCCAGTGCAACCCCTTCGGTGAGGGTCGTATTGCATTTCCAGTTACCGGCAACAATTTTCTTTCTCATGGTCGGTGATATTTAAATTTTGAAGTTAATGATCGTAGGGACAAAGATAGGAATCAGGCCATGAAATAGCTAATCCCCATGAATGGTTTCAGACAATTTAACTATTTAATTACGTTGGAAACCAGCTTGGTCATCTCTTCGATGGAAGGGATGTCGTTGTAATGCCATTTGTCCACAATCGTTCCGTTTCGCAGGTAGAGCAGGCCGGGATTTGACCGGATGATGGTCTTCAGGGTGATCTCGTCTCCGAATAGGAATTCGTAGGTCGGATTGGCCAGCATTTTGAAATCGGTGAGCCGCTGCCCTGTAGTGGCGGTGAGACAAACAAATTTATAGCCGGATACCCTGGCCCAGCCTGCCAACTGGTTCAGATCATCCTGTCGCTTGCGGGAACTTTTTGTAAGGTTGGGTGCGATCAGAAAAAAGGTGGGTTTGTCATCGGCAAAGAAAAAGCTGGTAACATCATCCCCCGCCTCCGTTCTCATCTGGAAGTCGTGGATGGGGGGAACAAACCCTTTGCTGATTAACTCAGAGGGACCCATCGACTCAAATTTCCAATTCAGGGTATCCTGCCATGGATAATCGCTGTCGGTAAATTTCTCCACCGCATTGCTCTTGAGGTTTCGGTAGAAGAAGGTGTTCGCGTAAACATCCTTCGCAGCACCCTCCGGAATCTGCATGCTCTGCGGAATGTTTACACCTACCTTGTAGGGCCTGAAATCAATTACCGGATCATGCCTGACCGACCAGATGACAAATCCGAGATAAATTGTGGTGATGACCGAGATCCTGTAATATCTCCATTTGCCGAGTATCACGGGTTCTATAGCGGCTCTTTTTAGGTATACCAGCAAAACCATGGCCGACAGGAGGATATTTTTGAAGAAGGTCTCCCAATTGGTAATGACCAAAGCGTCTCCGAAACAGCCACAGTCGGTCACAGGATTTTTAATTGCGACATAAAGTGTCAAAGGCGTAAAGATGGCCATGAAGATAAGCCCGAGCAGCGAGGACAATCTTATTCTGACGCAGAGCAGAATGGCGGCTCCGATGATAAACTCGGCAAAGGGCAGCAGGAAGGAACCTGCAACCGCCAAAAATCCAAGGCTTCCAAGTCCCATAGAATTTAAATAATCGAGAAGCTTGTATCCAAATCCCCAGGGATCAATTCCTTTTACAAACCCGGAAAAGATAAATACCAGACCGAATATCCAGCGTGAGAGTGTTAAAAGTGCTTTCATGGTGCAGTTTCAAATTCCATTTTTATCAGTGCAAATACGGCATAATTGATCATGTCCATGTAGTTTGCATCGACGCCTTCGGAGATGAGCGTCTGGCCCTGGTTGTCCTCGATCTGTTTGGTGCGTTTGATCTTCATCAGGATCAGATCGGTAAAGGAGCTGATCCGCATCTGGCGCCAGGCTTCGCCGTAGTCGTGGTTCTTGTCAAGCATCAATCTTTTTGCCTGTTCCAGATTGGCCAGGTAGAGCGCTTCGGCCCTGTCGTGCGGCAACTCCTCTTCTTGGGTTCCCAGCTCAAGCTGGATAAGTGCCATCGCGCAATAGTTGATGATGCCGATAAACTCGGAGCGGGCACCTTCCTCAATTTTTGCCACCCCCTTCTCTTCAATGTTCCGGATGCGCTGCGCCTTGATAAAGATCTGGTCGGTCATGGAGGAGGGGCGCAGGATGCGCCAGGCCGTACCATAATCCTTCATCTTTTTTACAAAGACCTCCCTGCAGATGGAGATGATGTGGTCGTATTGCTCTTCTGTTTTCTTCACGGTTAAAGCATTGATTCAACTGTTTCTGCTAAAAGTATTATAGTTTTTCCTTATCGGATAAACACCTGATTTAAGTATTCCAAATATATATAAAACCGATTAATCCACTGACCCGTTAGTCGATCCAAATTCTTTTACTAAGATTGATTGTATAATTATTTGTAGCTTAATTAGATCCGTTTGAATGATCTGCCAAACGGCTTCCATTTTGATGTTGAAATACTCATGAGCGATAAGATTCCGGAAGGATCTTACTTTGTACCATGGATAGTCGTATTGATCGAGCAGATCTGAAGCAACAAAGTTTATGGCTTCACCAATGATGGAGAACTGGAACAGAACGGCATTGTGGATTAAATCGTTTGCACAAAAAGTATCCAGCGTTTCATTTGAAACATATTTGTTAATAAGCTCAATGGCTTCGGAAATGTGCTGAAGCCGATTCCGACTGTCAAGATGAATGTCTCTCATAAATCAGTTTTAGGTCAGGCTTAACATGTTCATAGATGTATGGTTTAAATGCATCTATAAAACCGATATCTACTTTTCGTTCGATCAGCTTTTCCAGTTGATTTTGAACTTCTGCCAGGTCAAAATAGCTGAACTTTTCATCCACCTGAACAGCAATATCGATATCACTTCCGGGTTTGTCATCACCTCTTGAAAATGATCCATAGATCCAGGCTTGATGAATTCCCACAAACTTGCTGATTGCTGCTGCAATTTGTTTTTTAATTGCTGTCCGGTCAGAATTTTTGAAAGTAAGATATTTGATTTGATCCTCCGCCAATTGCAAAGCTTTCAGGGCCATCTTTTCAGTTTCAACTTCATAAACAATTTTGTCCGACAGCCAGGCAACCATCAAATCATCTTCATTGGCCTCATAGTATGATGCCAGTTTGGGGATAAGCTCCCTGGATGCTTTTCGCTGACCCCGTTCGATCTTGCTTAATATCGCCTGATCAATTGCCAGATAGGATGAAACGGAACGCAAGGGAAGTTTTTTCTCCAACCTAAGCTTTTTGATTTTTTCACCCAGATTATTCATTGTATGATGATTTTTGACAATTTATGTCAAAATTAGTAAAAGTTTTAAATTCTGAATCAATTTCGAAAAGCAAATACAACCAAAGTATGCCACAAAGGCACCAAGTCACAAAGGTTTCACCAAGAATTATCCTGCTCTTCTTTGTAACTTTGTGTAATCTTGGTGACTTGGTGCCTTCGTGGCGAAATAGACCAATCTGATTGGATTCAATTTTCAAACTTAAAAGAAAGCCAATGTCTGTAAGCGCTTCTTTCCGTTCATATTTACTATTTTTGTTCCAAAGGCATCAGCGGAGTCTTCCTGAATGATTTTACAGCGAAGCTGAGACCATCAAAACTCAATCCATGTTGTTCCAGAAAATTGACAACCCTTTCTACCGCAAAAAGAGGACGGTACAGCTGAATGGCGAGCTGATCCAGCTGGATCAGCCTGTCGTGATGGGAATACTGAACCTGACTCCCGATTCATTTTACGATGGCGGGAGGTACCAATCTGTGCATCAGATTCTTCAGCGTGCGGAAGAGATTCTGGCACAGGGAGGTGCGATGATCGATATCTGTGCCGTTTCCACCAGACCCGGTGCGGGGGAGGTAGAGGAAGCAGAGGAGATCAGCCGGCTGCTTCCCGCAGTAAATGCCATCCGCAGGCAATTCCCGCAGGCGGTTCTGTCGGTCGACACTTATCGTTCAACAGTTGTCGAACGGGTATTCGGCGAAACGGGAGGGTTTATCGTCAACGATATTTCGGGTGGAACGCTGGATGGGAAAATGTTCGAAACGGTGGCAAAACTTGGAATTCCCTATGTTGTCATGCACCTGCAGGGCACTCCCCGGACCATGCAAATGAATCCTTCCTACCGGGATGTGGTCAGTGATATTCTGCTGGACTTGTCCGAAAAAATCAATACCTTGAAGCTGTTGGGGGTCAATGATATTCTGGTAGATCCCGGTTTCGGATTCGGAAAGAATATTTCCCACAATTATGAATTGCTCAACCGGCTCGATTCGTTTCGGCTTTTTGAGCTACCTTTGGTGGTGGGATTGTCCCGCAAGGCAATGATCTGGAAACTCTTGAACCATTCACCCGCCGAAAGCCTGAACGGCACGTCGGTATTGAACACACTGGCATTGATGGGAGGCGCCGATATCCTCAGGGTACACGATGTCAGGGAGGCAGTTGAAACGGTCAGGTTGGTTGCAGAACTTAAAAAATAGTTGCATGACTGAACTCTTTATACATATCAAGTTTTTGGATGTTCTGGATATCCTTTTTGTATCATTTCTATTTTACGAATTGTACAGCCTGGTTCGCGGAACCGTGACCTTTAGCATCTTCCTCGGGATTTTTATGGTATTTGTAGTTTGGGTGGTTGTGCGTGCACTCAAGATGGAGCTGCTGGGTTCCATTCTTAGCAATTTGTTTGGCGTGGGGATGATTGCGCTGATTGTGGTCTTTCAGCAGGAGATCCGCCGCTTTTTATTGATGCTGGGGAACAGTTACCGGAACAACAAGAAAATCTCCCTGGAGTCGCTCTTTTCGGGCAATTTTAGAAATATATCACCGGTAGGCATTAAGTCGATTGTGGATGCCTGTATCCAGATGTCCAAAAACCGTACCGGCGCATTGATCGTCATCTCGCGGGAGAATGAGTTGAAGGAGTATGTGAGAACCGGTGAGTTTGTCGATGCCGAGATCCGAACCGATTTGATAGCCAGTATATTCTTTAAGAACTCACCCCTGCACGATGGTGCCTGCATCGTCGTATCCAACCGTATTCAGGCGGTGCGGTGCATATTGCCTGTATCCTCCAGTCAGGAGATCAGCCCTTCATTGGGGCTGCGACACCGGGCAGCCATTGGCATGTCGGAGGTGACGGATGCCTTCATCATCGTGGTCAGCGAAGAGACCGGTAAAATCTCGATTGCTGAAAACGGACAACTGATCGAGAACGTCAGTCCGGATGAGCTCTTCAGGGTACTGCAAACCGAACAAAAAAGCTAAAGCAATCCTCCTTCCATACCCATCACCCATAACTCATAACTCATAACTCCAATGGGCTTCCTCGAAAATTTCAACTACTTCGATTACCTCCTTTTGCCATTCATGATTTTCCTGGCAAGGATCTGCGACGTGACCATCGGCACGTTGCGCATTGTCATGATCTCCAAGGGACAGAAGAAGCTGGCCCCCATTTTGGGCTTCTTCGAAGTGCTGATCTGGCTGGTTGCCATTGGCCGGATCATGCAGAACCTCGACAACTGGGTCTGTTATATCTTTTATGGGGCAGGTTTCGCGACCGGCAATTACATTGGCATGTTGCTGGAGGAGCGTTTGGCAGTGGGAATCTCCCAGATTCAGATCATCACAGGCAAAAATGCCGCCAATTTGATTTTGGCGCTGAAGGAGGCCGGCTATGGAACTACCTACCATCCGGCAGAGGGGGGTGCCACCGGCAAGTTGGTGAGCATCATCTACAGCATTGTAAAACGGAGCGATCTTGAAAAGGTAACTGCCATTGTCAAGGCGCACGATCCGGAAGCGTTCTATGCCTTCGCGGATGTGCGGTTTGTCAACAAGGAGCTCTATTCTCCCATTTCGGGCAAATACAAAGGGATCCGATTGGGGAAGTAAGAGAAGATTTGTTACCGAAAAGTCGTTTTTGATCTTAAAATGAAGTAAATTTATAAGTATCCATTTTAAGATCATGAAAAAAGATGCTCAAACCTCTTCATTGGCTATCCCGGACGAAGTGTTGATGAACAAAATCTACTTGATTCGGGGACAAAAAGTTATGATTGATAGCGATTTGTCTGAATTATATGGGGTTGAAACGCGTCGGCTAAATGAACAGGTGAAACGTAATATGCCAAGGTTTCCTGAGGATTTTATGTTTCAGCTGTCTGAGAATGAATATAAAAACTTGATGTCGCAAATTGCGATATCAAGTTGGGGCGGCCGGCGAAAACTTCCCTATGTATTTACTGAGCATGGTGTTTTTATGCTGTCGAGCGTTTTGAACTCAGAGAGAGCCATAAAAGTTAACATTCAAGCATAAAATAAACGCCCAAATCTTCATCCGGGCGTTTTGCATGACTCCCAAACTTCGGAGTCCATCACTTTAACCTTTATGCTTTAACCTTTATCCTAATTGCTATCCAAATGCACCGACTTCACCGCCCTTCCCGAAGGATCGGCATTGTTTCGGAAGGAGGGATCCCAGGCCAGCGCTTCTGGCGTGCTGCAGGCAATGGAGGGAACCGAAGGCACACACTGGGCTGCGGTATCCGAAGGAAAGTGTTCTGTAAATATGGAACGGTAGAAATACTCCTCCTTCGACATCGGCGGATTGATCGGAAAGCGGAATTTGGCGCTTTTCATCTGTTCGTCGGTCACCTTGTCGGCCAGGATCGAGACCGTGAACTCCTTCGTCCGCTCGCCCGGCCGGAAGGTCAGCGTGCCGGTGGTGGCGACGTAGTCGATGCCCTGCAGGGCCGTGCCCGCGGGCACAAGCGTCGGCC
>CAZVTL010000111.1:7595-11858 GCA_964630075.1 uncultured Tangfeifania sp. | reverse complement strand
TGCATAACTGCATAGAAATAGCAGCACGAAAATGGTTTATCATATCTTTGGTTTTGTCTTTTTTAATCTTCCATAATACTAACGTTGGAAAGATTAATGGTATTATTCCACTTAAATGAGTAAGCGCTGACCAATTGTTACTTTCAAACTTTTTAGATTCCTGTTTTTCCTCTAATTCATTTTCTACAAACAAACTAAAATCAACATCTAGTGCTTTAGCAATCATTTGTAGAGTATATGCTCGTGGGTCTACTTCTCCATTTTCAATCCGTTGAATTGTTCTAGCACTAACTTCTGTTTTATCAGCTAATTCCTCCTGAGTCATGCCCTTTTTAAATCGTAATTCTTTTATTAGTTTTCCTGTTTCCATTTTTCTTTTTTTAAATCCAAATGTCAGTATGATTAAGGTAACTTTCCAACTACAAAAACACGACATTTACACGACATTGTCCATTATTTCGTTCTTTTTCACTGTTTTGCCTAACTTTATTGCCTAATAAATTATCTGTTTTTTCAACCAATTCTATCCAGTTAGTAGCAGTTTCCCAGCATTACGCCCAAAACGTTTATATCCGCTACAAACCTTTGTTTAGACGGTGATTGGCAGAAAGTTGAGGAAGGTTTGTTTTGTAATTCTGGCTCGTTAAACTTACCCAATAATATTTGAATGCCAAAGCTTTTGGCCGGTATATTGTGGAAAGCTTATCCTTTGGATGCAGTTTGTTTCTGTTTAAATATTCAGGAATCAGTGTCATTTCGTTAAGATAATCCTTCGTGTAATCTTGGTGGTTAAGTCTCCTTGTGGCAGAACAAGACCTTTTTTAGAATTTGTTCTTTCTGTCCGAAACAGGCCGTGTTGCTTTTGTCTGGATCCGTACCCGGACGGTTCTCTGATTGAACCATTTTTTCTACCAACATACCGACCCTCTGGGGCTGGATTTCTTGTACCTGTGCATTGAGGTCAAATCTTTACATGCTATAATGCAAAGTTTTAATTGACAGAGGTAGCTTATGTTATCATGATGTATGTGTAGAGCCGCCTGGAGGGTGGCTAATATTAAAAAGAGCGGATGTCCGTACAGCCGCCCGGTGGGCGGCTCTCTTTTTTACTCCTAATATGGTAAGGGATCGTCCAACGGGCGTCACCCTTCATCCAGGACATGTAAGGGCTAGTCCAACGAACGTCACACTTCATCCAGGGCATGTAAGGACTCATCCAACGAACGTCACCCTTCATCCAGGGCATGTAAGGGCTCATCCAACGAACGTCACTCTTCATCCAGGACACGTAAGGGCTCATCCAACGAACGTCACCCTTCATCCAAGGCATGTAAGAGATCGTCCAACAAGCGTCACCTTTCGTCCGGCATATGCCTGATAGCCGGAGCAAAGCCGCCCACCCGGCGGCGCTACGGTACCTTATGCAACAAAAAGGGCCATCCAACCGGATAGCCCTTCTTCTGCTCTATATGCTACTTAAGCCTCTAAATGACGCTAATTTTCACATTTTCACATTTCCACATTTCCACATTTTCACATTACTTCAAAAACTTCTCCCTCCGCTGCAGATTAGTCAGTCCGCCCAACAAAAATACAATACTTCCAATACTCAGAAAGATCCGGTTCTTCTGCGAGATCTGTGCCCATACCATCTCATTCATCCGGTTGGGGATGTCGTAGGGGTTGTGGAAGATGTTCCACTGGGTTCGGTCCAGCACTTCACCCATGAAGAGCAAGGCAACGCCGATGATGATCATCACCACAGCCGTCCCGTTGCCGTTCTTTACCATGGTCGAAACCAGGAAGGATAGACAGCCCAGGAAGAAGACCGGGAACATCAGTTGAAACGACATGTCAAAAACAGGGTAGGGGATGAGGGCAAAATAACCTATCCAGCAAAACACGTAAAGGATGGCCCAGGTGAGCAGGAAAATCATAAACAGCCTGATCAGCCAGATCTTGTAACGGTAATCCGGTATCCCAAAGAGTATCTCAAGGATCCTGGAGTCTGCATCGGTCTGAATTCTGAAAACGGTGGGGTAGAAGATCAGCAATATACCCGGAACAAAGAGGATATAATAGACGTGTGACGAATTGAAGGCAGGTGTATTGAAGACAAGGTTAATTGACAACAACAGGTAGAAGACCAGGGAGGCGAGTACAAACCAGACAAACCGACCAGCAAATATGATCTTGAGGTTGTATTTAGCCATCTTCAGCACCAAATCTGTTCTATTCTTTAATTTACTCTTCCAAATTGCGTTATCCATTTAGCTTTTATATCAAATATTGTTCATTTAATCAATAAGTTAGGAGTAGATGGTTATGAGTTATAAGTTATGAGTTATAACGCTCTTATCAAGATCGCAGCTATAATCCATAACTAATAACTCCTAACTCATAACTTCTTTTTAAATCCTTTAAGTATGCACAAATAGGCCTCCTCCAGAACGGGTTTTACCATCTCCGCATCTTCTGCCGGCTTTTCTGCCGACAGGAAGCGGACTTTGATCATCTCTCCGTCGCGCATGTGGTGAATCACCCGCTCCTTCATCGGGAAGGCATCAAATTCCCTTGCAGGGATACTGAACTGCCAGACAAATCCCTCTGCCAGCTTCACCATGTCGTTGGGATGACCGGTATAACACAGTTCACCCCGGTTAACGACTGCTACCTGGTTACAGGAGCTCGAAATATCCTCGATAATGTGTGTAGAGAAGATTACGATACGCTCGCGGCTAAGCTCTACCAAAAGGTTCCTGAAGCGGATTCTTTCGCGCGGATCCAATCCAGCTGTTGGCTCGTCGACTACCAGGATCCTTGGCAGGTGAAGCAGAATCTGGGCAATACCCATCCGCTGTTTCATACCTCCCGAGAAACCGCCGATCTTTTCATCCTTGCGGTCCCAAAGGTGTACCGAACTTAGTACATATTCAATTCGCTTGTCGCGGGTAGGACCATCCGTCAATCCTTTCAGAATGGCCTGGTAATCCAGAAATTCGTAGGCCGACATGTTTTCGTAGGTGCCGAACTCCTGGGGCAAGTAACCAATGAGTCCCTGCAGCTCTTCGCGTTTCTCCTGGGTATCGATGCCATTGATCCATACTTTGCCATAGCTCTGTTCATATATGCCGCAGATTACCCGCATCATGGTCGATTTTCCGGCTCCGTTGGGACCCAGCAATCCGATCATACCGGTATTGATCTCGAGCGATACTCCCTTGAGTGCCTTGAATGGATCCCGCTTGCGTCCCAATACAGGCATTTGTTCCACCAATTTGTAGAATACCCTTCTCAATCCGGCAAAACGGCCTTTCAACCTTTCGATGTTGACATTTTCTTCGTAAAGCCTGTCTGCAGTTGTTTTAACAGCGAGTGCAAAATACCAGAGTGCGCCAACTACGGCTACTGAAAGTACTTTTTCCCACTTGAAATAGAAGAAGATTAACACCAGTACAGGCATTGCCCAGTAGAGTATTTGATATCCTGCGACTGCAAACTTGCTCATCCATTTTTTGTCCTCCTTTTCTGCCCGGTAGTTGAGATATTCTGCAACCGGTCCCCACATGGCAAGTACCATCAGGTAGGAAAAGAGCGCAAATATCAGGGAATACAGGCTATTAACCAGATAGAAAAAGGTAAAGTAGACCATGAAGCCAAGCAAGGGAAGTTGCCAGATGTAGAGGTCAAAGTCCCGGATGGTGCGGTAATACTTGAGCTGTCCGGCGCGTTCGCGGATGTTTCGGTTCCCTTTCCATTCGCGGGCAAAGCGACTTCCCCAATCGTAGATCTTCACCAGATTTTCGATCTTGATGGTGATCTGTTTGTCAGGATCAATCACTGTTTCAGTGGCTTTTCTCAAGCTGTTCATGATAAACCAGGTTGTACCCGGGATAACGATGACCAGTGCAACCATGTCAAGCATCTGCCAGAGCAAAGTGTCTACACGGGTATAGATGAATACGACCCCTGCGATGAAGAGCGCAAACTGCGCAACTTTGAGTTTCCAGTTCAAATCCCTCATCCATTGGATAGAGGTCTCCAAACCGGAATAGAAGGTTGGAATAAATACCAGCGTCAACAGGGTACTCAGACTTAATCCCCCAATCACCGTAATGGCAAATGGAGCTCCGATTGCACCTACATATTCATTGTCGCCCATGGCCAACGGCAGCATGGCTGCGATGGTGGCAATGGCGGTAATCAATATCGGACGCAACCGCGACATCCCAGCCATGACCAGTGCACGATTTTTCCTGAAAC
>CAZVTL010000111.1:6400-7585 GCA_964630075.1 uncultured Tangfeifania sp. | reverse complement strand
CACCATCTCCACCATCACCGCTTTCACCATTTTGCACGATTTTTCCTGAAACCACGCTTCCTCAGAATCTGGGTATAATCAATCAGGATGATACCATTGTTCACTACCACTCCGATCAGTATTAAAAACCCGATCATGGTATTGGCATTCAACAACGAATTGTTGCTGAAGATCAGGGCGAGGAAGGAACCAATTGCAGCCAGTGGTATGCTGAACATCAGCACGAATGGGGTAGAAATTGATTCAAATACGGAGGCCATAATCATGAAGATCAGGATGAAAGCTGCCAAAATCAGGAACTTGAAATCAGCCAGCGTATCCTCCTCGTGGATTACCTCAATGGCAATACCGGAAGGCATGTTGTAACTCCCCACAATGTTGTCGACCTCCGCACGGTAGGATTCGAGCAGTTCCTTGGAATCCTGCGCTGCATCAACGAAGCGGAAGGTGACCTCAATCTGCTTCTCCTGGTTTACCCTGGTGATACTGGCATACCCGGAGGAGAGTACTACATCGCTGATGGTTTGCAATTCGTGCAATCCACCCTTGGTATCTGCAATTGGGAGGGTCTTCAGGTCGAAACTGGTTCTGCTCTTCTTGGCCTCCTCATCGGTTTCGCCCTTTTTGGGCATCTCCTTGATGGTGATGTCGTACTGTTCATTTCCCTGTTTGAAAGGAATATTGGTATTGATCTCCTTGCTGAAGGAGTTCAATTCACTGGAGACACTGGCGAGTGATACATCGTAGGCATTCATCGTCAATGGATGAAACCGCAGGTGTACCTCGGGCCGGTTGTTGGTAAAACTCACCCTGACATTGTTCATGGACTCGAGGTTCTCCAGGAAGAATTGCAAATCTGAGGCAACATTCTTCATCACCTCAAAATCCTCACCCTTGATCAGGATTCGCTCCTGGTTGGATCCGACCCCCATCATCGACATGAAATTCCCGGCACCTGAGCCGCCGACTCCCATGCTTGCACTGCTAGAACCGGTGGTAGAGGAGGCATCATTGATATCAATGGTTCCACCCGGTACATCCCTCATTTTGTTGGTAACGTCTTCGCGAATCTGGGCAATGGAACGCTTCTTGATATCCTGGTAATCCTCTTTCAGCTCAATCATGACACTGGCGTTCTCCACCTGGATGTTACAGGTAACATCCTTGATCTCCTCGATACCCTTT
>CAZVTL010000111.1:0-6390 GCA_964630075.1 uncultured Tangfeifania sp. | reverse complement strand
TGTTTTCAATCTCACTCACCACCTTGTCGCTCGATTCGATGGTGGATCCCGAAGGCATGGTCACATTGATACGGAAGGCATTGGTTGTAACATCCCGCTTGGCATTGACAGAATTGGCCAAACTGAGAAAAATGGTGATAAAAAATACGATGATGGCGCCAACAATGGTTTGAGCCGGTTTGCGCAGCGAATACTTCAATAGCATTACATAGGCCTGTACCAGCTTGTTCCGGGATGAAACCTGGGTAAATTCCATGTTACCACCTGCCTTTTTCTTTAGAAAGGCATAGGCCATCATCGGGACCAGGAGCATGGCAACTGCCAGCGAGACCATCAAGGTGGAGACGATGGAAATGCCAATATTTTTACCCAGTAGTTTGATCAGGAAATTGTCTGAAAAGACGAAGGGCAGGAATACGACGGTGGTGGTCAGTGTGGCAGCCAGTACAGAGCGCCATACCTCGATGGTACCCTGGATTACAGCATCCCTCGGCGATTTGCCGGTGGCCCGCAGCCGGTAGATATTCTCCAGCACCACCACACTGTTGTCGAGCAGGATCCCCACCGCAAGCGCCATACCCACGAGGGTTAGACTGTTGATGGATACATCGGAATAGTAAAAGAAGTTGAAGGCCGTCAGGATGGAAATTGGAATGGCCAGGGCAATAATGGAGACAAGCTGAATGTTTTTCAGGAAGATCCATAACACGAAAATAGCCAGAAGACCTCCAACCAATGCGAGTTCCCCAATCTCATTGAGGTTTTTCTCCATGGTTTCTGCCGCATTGTTCTGGACAGTAATTTCTATCTCCTTAGGAGCCAGATCTTTGTTCAGTTTCTCAATCGCAGCCAGTGTCTTGTTCGAAAGCTCTATCAGATTCGACTGCGCATCGTTGACCAGCGTAATGGATACAGCATCTTTGCCATTGACCCTCGAATAGGAGGTCTCCTCCTTGGTGCCAAAATAGACTTTCGCAACATCTTTTAGCAGGATCGGACCATTGGCAATCACCAGGTTTTCAATTTGCGTGAGATCGTCAAATTCAGAGGTTACCTGGACGGTATATTTCAGATTCGAACCATAGACATCCCCTGCATAGGCACGGGTACGGTAATTTTGGGTCAGTCGGCTTCGGATGGTGTTGGCGGTAATTCCATAGGCTTCACAGACATCCATGTCCAGCTGGATTTCGATGGTCTTCTCACGTCCGCCAAAGATGTTAATCCCGGCAATCCCATCTACATTCTGAAGTTCAGGTGTAATCTTCGTGTCAGTGATATTTCTCACCAGATCGACTCCGCCTGTACCGCGAACCTGCAACTGCATGAATTGCTTGTTGAGCTGCTGCAAGTCTACCTTGATCACAGTTACCGTAAACTGTTCGGGAATGGTGGTCTTGATCTCATTGATCTTTTCCTGCAGTTTGAGATAGATGTATTTGAAGTTGACCTTCTTGTTGAATTCAATGGTGATCGTCCCCCTTCTGGACTGACAGGTCGATTGCATGTTTTCGATCCCCTGCAATGTGCCGATGGCACCTTCCAAAGGAATGATCGCCTGACTTTCCATGAATTTGGGGTCAACCTCCTGCTGGCTGGTGACCTGCACATACAGCATCGGTAGCTCCGCATTGGGGATCAGCTCCATGGCAAGATTCTTCCAGGAGACATATCCCAACATGCTAAGCCCGATGAAGAGCATGCTGATCAGTACTTTTCTTTTTATAATAAAGTCCATCAGTTGAAAATTGTAGGTTTAATTGTCCAGTTCGATGGGTTTGTTACTTGTCAGCAGATCATACACACAGGGGATCACCACCAGTGTAAGTATCGTGCTGGTAACCATACCACCGATAACCGCGAGTGCCATTGGTGCCCGTAATGCGACACTGTCTCCAAAACCAAGTGTAAGCGGAACCAAGGCAATGACAGTGATGATACTTGTCATCAAAATGGGACGTAACCGCTGCTGACCCGCCTGGGCGATGGCCAGTTTTTTCTCTATTCCCAGCTCCCTGAGCTGGTTGATCCGGTCGACGAAGATGATGGAGTCGTTTACGGCGATACCACCCAGCATGATGATTCCTATCAGCGCCATCATGTTAAAGGATTGACCTATTAAAAAGAAGAGTATAACGGTACCTACAATGGCAAAGGGGATGGAAAGAAGTATGACAAACGGATGTACCAGTGATTCAAACTTGGCAGCCAGCACCATGTATACCAAAACAATTGACAGCAGCAGTGCAAATCCTAAACTGGCCCACGATTCCTGCCTCTTTTGCTCTTCACCGGCGATTTTGAAACGGTAATCCGACGGAAGGCTGATGGTGGAGATATTGGTCTGGATCTCCTTGGAAATTTTATCCAGAGAGGCATCTTTCTGAATTTCAGCCATTACCTTGCCAACCCTAATCTGGTTGCTGTGGTAGATCTCTTTGGGTGCTATTGCCTCCTTGAGCGTGGCTACCTCACCCAGTCTTACGATTTGTGCACCGTTTCGGATGATTACATCTCCCAGCTCCGAAAGACCCAGTTTGGGAAGGTGGATGGTAATGTCGCGGAGTTCCCCGTTCTTGTCAAACTGGCCAACATTCTGTCCTTCCAGCTTTGAAGTAACCTGGGATACGATGTCGCTGACGGCCAGTCCGTAGGTTCCTGCCCTGAAACGATCTACCATCACATTTACTTCGGGGTAACCCTGGTCCATGTTGGTGGTGAAATTATACAAGCCGGGGATGTCCTGCACTTTTCGTTGCACAGTGTGGGTCAGTGAGTCCAGTACAACCAGATCATCACCCCTGATTTCTATCACTACGGGAGCCTCACTGCTACCAAGAATGCTTTGCAGTGCTGTCTCTTCCTGGGCGAAACTGACCTCCAGTTCAGGGTTTCCTGCATACCAACCTGCGATGGCGGCGATCACTTGTGAGGAGTTTACTTTGTTGTCGGGTTTTAAGATTACCTTGATTTCGGCAGTATTGTCACCTTCAAAGATGGACTGATCATTGGTCGACATACCGCTGGATGGTCCAACCCTTGTGAAGATTGCTTCCAAATTGTCGCCCAGCAGTTCCCTGACCATCCCTTCAATAGAAGCGGCAGCATCAGAGGTTCTTGCCAGGATGGTTCCCTCCTTCATTTTCAGGTCGATGGTAAACTCCTTGCTTTCACTTTTCGGCATGAATTCGCTTCCGATCATTGGTATCAGGAAGAGCGACAGAACCAAAAGCACAAGGGAGGAGAGGATGATCGTCCATCGCTGTGGCAAAAGCCTGAGGATAAAATCGCTGTAACCTGTTTTTTTCTGAATGCTGATGTCTGCGGTTTTCTTGTTCTTGAAAAGCCAGTGGTACAACATCGGAATCACGAAAATGGCTACTACAAGCGATGACAGCAGCGAAAAGGCTACCGTCCAGGCTTGGTCTTTGAAGAGCGCGCCAGATGCACCATGCATGAATATAATGGGTAAAAACACAACGATGTGGGTGAGGGTAGAGGCCGTGATGGCTCCGCCTACCTCGGCCGTTCCAACGATGGCCGCCTCTTTGGCCGACATGCCGTTTTCGTGGTTACGGAAGATATTTTCCATGACCACAATGGCATTGTCCACCAACATTCCTGCTCCAAGCGCAAGTCCTCCCAAGGTCATGATGTTAAGTGACAGATCGTTGAAATACATCAGATTGAATGTCGCCACGATGGAAATCGGTATGGACAAACTGACAATGATGGTGGCACCAATCTTTCTAAGGAAGAGGAAGAGGATGAAAATGGCCAGAATAATTCCAAAATACATGGTATTCTTCACCTCGTCAACCGCACTCTTGATAAAGGTTCCCTGGTTGGATACCACGGTAAATTTGTAACCAGGAAGCGCCTTTTCGATGGTGACCAAGGTCTTGTTGATCTCTTCAACCGCCTTGACCGTGTTGTATTTGGTCTCCTTGTAGATGGAAAGGGCAATGCAACGTTCACCGTTGATCCTGACGATGTTTTCGGGTTCCTTGTTTTCGAAACTGACCCTAGCCACATCTTTCAGGAAGGTTGGCGCTTTTTCCCCGGCAGCATTTCCGGGTACGGTTGATTTGTAGCCTACTATCAGGTTTTCAAAATCTTCCTTGTCCTGCAAAAGACTGACCCCTTTGACCACATATTGCAGCCCGGTTTCGGTAATGGTACCACCCGAAATACTTCTGTTGTAGGATTGAATTTTCGAGGATAGCTGATCGACCGTCAAGTTGAACGATTCAAGCGCATAGGGATCTGTATCGATCCGCACCTCATTTTGTTCAACACCGCTCAATTCGACCTGTGCTACACCTTCGATACGGACCAATTCATTGCGCATGTAGTTTTCAGCAACCTTGCGCAATTCATTCATGTCCTTGATGGTGGTGTGGGCCATCCCTACCACCATGGCAGGTTTGGTATTCGGATCGTGCTGGCTGATGGTCAACTCCGTGATCTGGCTATTTTGCGAATAACTGGTCAACGCCTTCTGAATATCCAGGAATGCCTCGTCCATGTCCTTGTTCCAGGCATATTCGACCGTTATCTGGGCCGAACCTGTTTTAGAGATGGAGGATACATCAAGCACCCCGCTTTGACGGGTTGCGATGGCTTCGATGTTGGATACATAAAGCTTCTCCATCTCTTCTGGTGGTCGCTCACCGGCCTTGATCTCAATGAAGATTCGGGGCGAATTCAGGTCAGGGAAAAGATCGATCCCCAGTTTTTGATAGGAGATGACGCCAAGTAGCAGTACTCCCAGCACTACCATCAAGATAGTAACCGGATAATTGACTGCAAAATTTGTCAATTTCTTCATTCGGAAATTAATTTTATAATTTTTCCTGGAATATCAGGTTAGCTATTTGATAATCTTAACTTTAGAGTCATCCCGTAGGGTTTCATAACCTTTGACAACCAAGCGTTGGTTGGCTTTCAGGCCCTCGATGACTTCAACCGATTTTTCATTCTCCAAACCGGTAGTAATGGTTCTGCGCCTTGCTGCTCCACCTTCAACTACATACACAGTCTTGCCTCTTGCACCTGCAACGATGATCTCCTTGGGGATCACGACGGCTGTATCTTTTCTGGCAATTTCAATGTCAGCCTTTACAAACATGCCAGGACGAAGCAATAGTTCAGGATTGTTGATGGTCATTTTGCCCTTGAAGGTACGTGTCTCGGTGCTGATGACCGGTGAAAGCTCGCTGATTTGGGCCTTCAGGGTATCGTTGGGAAGGGTATAGTTGGTAATATTTACCTCTTGACCCAATTTGATGGTAGTGAGGTATTTTTCGGGCAGGTTCACATCCATCACCAATTTGCTGTAATCCATCAGGGTGACCACACTGGTGCCTGAATTGACACGGGTACCGTTGGTAATCATTGGAATGTCAACGATGATGGCGCGGAAAGGGGCTTTTACCTCGGTTTTTTGTTGCTGTATCTTGGCATCTTCGAAATTGGTCTTGGCATTGGCCAGCGCAACCTCCGCATTTTTCAACTCCCGGTAGGTGACGCCACCCTTTTCGTAGAGCGATTTTTGCTTTTCATCCTCCAGTCCGGCAATCTCGAAATTCAACTTTTTGGTCTCATATGAGATATTGTTCACGTATTCAGGATTTTCCATCTTTACGATGACCTGTCCTTTGTCTACCTGGTCGCCCAGTTTGTACTCCCGTCCAGTTTTTGGATTGATGGCCAGGTTGTAGCTTCCCGGCATTTCGGTGGTCAAGACTGCCTGACTGGCAGCATTGGCCGTACCGGTGCTGTTGATGTATTGCACAATGGGACCTTTTTTAACATCGATGACAGAAACCGGAACTTCGATGCTGTTTTGATTCTGACTTTGTTGGTTGTTACAGGCAGCCAAAACTGGAACGATTAGGAGAGCTCTCCACAATTTATTGATTTTCATAAACTTGATTTTTTGCTATTGATTATTTATTGATTTCAGAAGATTTCAGATAGGTTTCCGGGATGACCGGCTGATTGGTGGTAAAATCGTAAAGTGACTGAATTTTCAGATTGAGCAACTCCAGTTTGTAGTTGATCAATGCCTGTGCGTAGGACATTTTTTTGTCGGAAAGCTGAACCTGGAACAAATTCAGGTCCATACTGGTTAAATCACCGTTTTTGAACCGCTCCAGGTTGATGTCGTAGGTCAATTGGGAGTTGGTTTGGTTCTTCATGGCGATGGAGATCTGGGCCTGAAGGTTGCTCAAGCTTCTGATGACCTGCCTGATATCAAGCTTTATTTGAGTATTCTGGTTGCTGTAACTCAATTTTTGTGAGTTGATTACAGCTTGTTTCGACCTGATTTGTGCTGCACGCTGTCCCCAGTCAAAGATTGGAATATTGAATGCCAGACTAACCTTT
>CAZVTL010000110.1:4466-12031 GCA_964630075.1 uncultured Tangfeifania sp. | reverse complement strand
CTGGATTGCCGACCATCTCGGATGGGAAGCAGCATTTCTGATCATTGGTGGAATCGGCTTTTTTTGGTTGATATTTTGGTTTTGGCTGTATGAAATTCCAACCAGAAGTAAAAGGGTAGGTGCTGCTGAGATTGCATACATCAATTCTGATGCCGTAACTGAGGAGCCCAACGCAGATGGCACTGAGAAAGTGAAAGTCTCCTGGTTTAAGTTACTTCAATTCAAACAAACCTGGGCATTCAGTTTTGGTAAATTCATGACGGATGGTGTTTGGTGGTTCTTCCTCTTCTGGTTACCGGCTTATATGAAAGCCCAATATGGATTAACCGGAATGGATATCGCATTTCCACTCGCAGTACTATATATGATGTCTTCTATTGGAAGCATTGGAGGTGGCTGGTTCCCGATGTATTACATCAACAAAGGCTATGAACCCTATGCTGGCCGAATGAAAGCAATGCTGACAATTGCATTGTTTCCGCTTGTCGTTTTGAGTGCTCAATATCTGGGAGTATACAGCATGTGGTTCCCTGTTATTATCATTGGAATCGGTACAGCTGCTCACCAGGCTTGGTCTGCCAATATTTTCACCACGGTATCAGATATGTTTCCCAAGAGGGCTGTTGCCAGTGTTACCGGAATCGGAGGAATGGCAGGAGCCATGGGTGGTATTGTCGTGAATAAGTCGGCAGGATGGATTTTTGACGCCTACCGTACTGCCGGCATTGCCAAATCATGGGTAGCAGCACAATCAGCTCAGCTTGGCGATTATGTCGAAAAAATACGTTCCATGCAATTGCTAAACAAGCGTGGGGATTTGATTGATCTCAGCAAGGCAGAACTGGGAAATCTTCCCAAAGAGGTAGTCTCTCAATTGCAAGCAGTTGACCCCGGAATGTTCGAACAACTCAAAGCCCTTCAATATCCGATTGTTCAGCACAATATGACGATCGCCTATACCTGGGTATTTGGGTTTTGTGCATTGGCCTACCTCATGGCATGGTTTGTGATGCACACGCTGGTTCCAAAGTTCAAGAAGATTGATTTGTAAAATTAGCAACAGATATAAAATAGAAGAAGCGGGCAAAGCCCGCTTCTTCTATTTTATATCTGTTCTTCCCGGATAGACTTTAAGTGCCACTTCGAGACATTCAACTGCCTCCTTCAAATCCTCCTTGTTGAGTACATAGGCAACCCTGACCTGGTTCCTGCCAATTCCGGGAGAAGAATAGAAACCCGAAGCGGGAGCCATCATGACGGTTGCGCCCTTGTATTCGAACTCTTCCAGCATCCACTGGCAAAAGCGGTCGCTGTCATCGATGGGGAGTTCCACCATTGAATAAAAAGCACCCATGGGCATGGGTGAGAATACTCCTTCGATCTGATTGAGGGCATTGATAAAGTAATCTCTCCTTCCAAGATACTCCAGGTAAACACCCTCCATGTATTCAGGGGGTGAATCAACTGCAGACTCTGCAACCACCTGTCCCAGCATTGGAGGACAAAGCCTCGCCATGGCCAGTTTCGCGATCGTTTGTATTACCTTTTTATTCTTGGAGACCAAGGATCCGATTCGGATTCCACAAGCGCTGAAACGCTTCGATACAGAATCCACCATGACGACGTTTTCACGGATACGGTTAAGTTCCAGAACAGAATAATGCAACTTTCCATCGTATACGAACTCGCTGTAAACCTCATCGGCAATTAAAAACAGGTCGTATTTCAACACCAGTTCCTGGAGCTGGAGCAACTCTTCCCGTGAATAGACATATCCTGTCGGATTGTTGGGATTGCAAATAAATATCCCTTTTGTTTTAGGCCCAATTACCTTTTCAAACTCGGCAATGGAAGGAAGTTGAAACCTGCTTTCTATGGTAGAGGTGATCGGTTTGATGACCACATCGTTGGCAATGGCAAAGGATTGGTAATTGGCATAAAATGGTTCTGGAACGATCACCTCATCACCCGGATTAAAGCAGACCATGAAGGCAAATGAGATGGCTTCGGACCCACCGGTGGTAATCAGGATCTGGGAGGCATCTACCTCAAGGTTCCTGTCCCTGTAATATTGGGCCAGCTTGTTCCGATAGGTATCGTTTCCAAAGGAATGGCCGTAAGGTATCAGGTCGAAATCGAAATTCCGGATTCGTTCAATGGCATGCTCCGGAGTCTTGATATCGGGTTGTCCGATGTTCAGATGGTAAACTTTCCGGCCAAGCGATTTGGCTTTCTCCGCGTATGGGACCAGTTTTCTGATCGCCGATTCCGGTAACTCCTCTCCTCTGTGTGATATTGCAGGCATTCCTTATAGTTCAAAATTGTCAGCGCCAAAGATACGAAACTAATTATTCCATTTTTCTACTCTTGTGCTTTCTTTTTGTTAAGATATTGACCGGATCATTTAATAATCTACAGAAAAAAGTCCTGCTCCCTTCTCAATTGTAAATATTCATTATACATCCCATATATGGGATTTAGTCATAATTAGATGGCTGATACTTTGCTTAATTTTGAATCCAAATAAATCCATACGCCATGATAATCGGATTACCCAAAGAGATTAAAAATAATGAGAACCGTGTTGCACTGACGCCTGCAGGTGTAGCTGAACTGGTTAAGCGAGGAAACGCTGTTTATGTGCAGGCAACAGCCGGAAACGGAAGCGGTTTCGCTGATGCCGAATATGTTGCAGCCGGAGGGACCATTCTGCCAACCATCGAGGAGGTATATGCCATTGCCGACATGATCGTCAAAGTAAAAGAGCCCATTGAGTCGGAGTACAATCTGATCAAAGAGGGTCAACTGGTCTATACCTATTTCCACTTTGCCTCTTCTGAAGTACTGACGCATGCCATGATCAACCGCAAAGCAGTCTGTCTGGCTTACGAAACTGTTGAACTGGATGACCGTTCACTTCCGCTGCTCATTCCGATGTCTGAAGTTGCCGGCCGGATGTCTGTGCACGAAGGAGCAAAATACCTCGAAAAAACATATGGTGGTCGCGGGATGTTGCTGGGTGGTGTACCCGGTGTTTTACCTGCCAAAGTTTTGATTCTTGGAGGTGGTATCGTTGGAACCGAGGCTGCCAAGATGGCCGCCGGGTTAGGTGCTGATGTGACCATCATGGACATCAGCCTGAAACGTCTACGTTACCTCGATGACATCATGCCTGCCAATGTCAAAACACAGATGTCGAATGATTACAACATCCGTCTGCAGGTCAAGGTAAGTGATCTTATCATTGGAGCCGTACTTATTCCTGGTGCCAAAGCGCCCTTCCTTGTCACAAAGGATATGCTCAAGACCATGAATCCGGGCACTGTCATGGTGGACGTAGCTGTCGACCAAGGCGGTTGTATCGAAACAACTGTACCATCCACCCACGATCATCCTACCTATGTCATTGATGAGGTGATCCATTATACCGTCGCCAACATGCCAGGAGCGGTTCCACGCACCTCCACCATCGCGCTCACCAATGCCACACTTCCCTATGCCATTAGTCTTGCCGCCCACGGATGGAAGAAAGCATGCACCGACGACAAAGCACTGCGCAAAGGACTCAACGTCGTGAACGGGAAGGTAGTTTACAAAGGAGTCTCCGATGCATGGGGTTTGCCTTATTTCCAGGTAGAGGAGGTGCTGCAGTAATTACGAAATAAAAATTACGAATTACGATAATATATTGGGGGATTGAAGAACTGTTGGAAGTTCCTCAATTCCCCAATTTTAATTTTGAGCCAGCCAAACATGCTATTCCACCAAATGCAGTTGATTGCCCTTGACTTTTGCCGGTCAGGGTATTCATATCCATCGAAGAATTATTCCACATTCTTGTATTTCACCACATATTCCTGACCATTTAAAATAGTCATTTCCTACTGCTTCTCTCCTGCCAGCCTAATCTCTGTACTCTTGCAAACCGGATTGGTCTGGCTTTTGAAACGCAGTGTTCCGGTGCCCTGACCAGCTTTTACTTTGATCTCTTTTGTGCTGCAAAAGAGATGTATCTTGCCTTTCGGAGTTTGGCAGTAAGTGACTACCACCATCTTCATGCCTGGAGTCCATAATTGCGTCACTAGTTCCCGAAATCGGCATCTGCCAATTGATTGTCGAATTTCTTTGCCATTGCAGTAGATTAAAGATTGCAAACAGAATCAGAATCATTCGTCTATTCCTGAATAAAGGATACAATAACCTATCCCCCCTACCAATATAAGGTGATTGTGGTTATTGCTATTGGATACTCTTTGAAAAAGTTTTGCACCTTTTCATTCTTCCTGCAAAGTCTGTTAGAAATTCTTCTCTCCAACAATTAATTGTCTTTATTCCGATTTGACCCTCTTCCATCAATTCCGGAGATGGATCATCGGTCCACCAATTCGGGAAATGTGCCGAAGGACTGAATCGATTGGAGGCTTGTGCCAGATCTTCAATTCCACCCCAAATTAGTACATACAAGGGACGGGAATCAGTTTTTCTGGCACATTCAACAATCCAGTCAGATCCCTCGGTTGCAGCATTAAAGCCAACCGGCCCGGGAGAATCTAATGCTCCCTGTTTTACAATCTTTCGCAATGAATCAGGAGTAGGATAGCTGTCAGAATAGCTGCTAAGTTTAGGATAATCGGTCTCATATGCGTTAATTACCTCAAGTATGTGCTCCTTTCTGCCATCTCCGAAGGGCGATGAAATAAGCCCCTCGATATCCAATGTGTCAGCATACAAAAGTAGATGTACCATGGATTGATAATCATCAAAATCGGTTCCGCCAATATCTGTAGAAACAATGATCCGATAAGTCTTGCTTTTTGTGTGTTCCACATTTGAAGCGATTCTATTTGCAAAAACAACACTACAGATTAGTATCAATAAAATCCTGTTCATTATTATAAAATCTAAAAATCTGCTTCTCATTTTTCCACATTAACGATGATACGCTGGTATCGGGTCAGCCTTGGAGTACCATGATCCGTAACTGCCAGGATAATGTGTATGGTTCCCGTACCCGGTGCCATCACACGACTGACAGGTACCTCAAACCATGCCTGCGACTGGTCAAAATTCCGGATCTCGATAGGTTGTCCACTGGTGGCACTTGAAACAGGGAAACTGCCGGCTTCGTTATAAAAGAACCACTTGTAGGACAAGGCATCTCCATCCGGATCACTTGATTTTTTGGCATCAAGATTAATGCGCTCTCCCGGTTTGGCAACCAAACGTATTTCATGACCGACCTTCACTACCGGCGGGTGGTTGGCCTTTTCTACCGGAAGAATGGTCCAATCCATCCTGGCCGCGAAATCATGCTGAAAAGCTTCTCTCCACCTCCAGATTGTTTCATGGTTTCCTGAATGCCAGCGGCTATCGGCCCCAAAGACTTCATCAATGGCATCTGTCCATATTGGACGTGTTTCGGGATAGAGGTACCATTTTTGCATCCTGGGCGTGTACAATTCGTAGCGACCTCCCCAGCCTCCCCATTCAGGATGCTCAGGATCACTTAAACCATTGCCGATAAGGTTCAGGAAGGAAGGGGTATCTCCCTCCATCAGGTACTCCCAGTGGGGATATTCAGCGCCAAGGGCTCCCTTCTTCCGGACATTTTTATCGAGCCATTCGTTGGTCACAGTGGTAAAATCAGCCCCTGCGAAACGACCATGAAAGTTGTCCCCGCTGATGCCACTCCAGGTAGCATAGTGGTAGGCCCCTCCATTGTTAAAACCGGGACTTACCACATAAAACAGTTCCGGAAACTCCTTCCTGATCCATGGACCACTGTCGTCCTGGTCAGAGATCGCATAGACACGAATCTTGGCCACAAACCTGGCAAGCTCCTCCTTTGACCTGGCCTTTTTTACCTTCCAAAGGGCCTGGGCCAATACATTGGGACCACCCCATACTGGAACCCATATTGGCCTTGGGTCATTCTTATCCACCGATTTAATCAGCAACTCGGATGCCGGTGAATCCTTTCCTTCACCCACTGCCTGCAGACCATATTCCGGTAGTCCTTCCACCACAAGGGAACGAACATATTCAAAGGAAGGAAAGCCGGATTCATGTTTTTCGAGGTTGTCCCGCACCTTGCCATAAGCTTCGACGATCTCACGAATTCGTTGCGGGGCCACTCTTTTCTGTTGATGGATGGAGGTGGTGGCCGCCAGACCTTCTACATCATATTGATTGGCGTAAACCAGGAAACGAACCATCGACATGGCGTCATCGGGTTCATTTTCAATATCGGTAAGGACAAAAACCCTCGGTTTTTCAATGGCTAAAGCCGAAGAAATGGTCAGGCAGACGATTGACAGGATTGCCAATTTTCTTAGAAATACGTCAACAGACAATTGGAGTAAACGAATTTTCATACCATTGAATTTTAACTTGAGTTTTGATGGCTTCTATTCCTCTAGTTTTCAACCAAATTCTTTTTCCATCCCGGATACTTTTGAATCAACTTTTCAGGTGCATCAATGTACCAGTCGTAACCATTCCGGCGATTGTGACCCATTTCTGCAAATGATTCTTTCTTGATACCATCGCGGTCACAGAAATAGGGTTTCTCTGTTTCAAGATCGTAAAAACGTGCCCAAAGCGTTGGAGCTGATTCATCTTTTACGACCTCCAGATCTTTTAAACCATCTTTGTTCACAAAAGAATTCAATCTGATTCCTTTTATTTTATGGGTTTCAAACCATTTCACTGCACCTTCAACAGAAGCGATTATTTCTTTGGAAGGTCGATTTAATTCCATAAGCAGTAATACAATACCAACAGATTCGGCACCACTAAATGAAGCCAGTTCATAACTTCTGGCATTGGCAGGAGCAAGTGTAACTTCATCATGTTGAGCGCACCAAACTGTTGGTTTTCCATTCACTACAATTTGCGTTTTCAGCATACAGGCCACACCTTTGTCAAAAGCCTTATGAGCTTTTTCTCTGATATCTTTTTTCAAATCCAGTGCTGAAAACGCTTTTTCATCCGAATAAATCTCCTTCAGAAACCTCATCGTATTCACCATGGCATTGTCGTTGTAGGTAATGTGTCCCGAATAAGATGTAGAGCCTTTGCGAACAGGGAAAAACTGTGGCCATCCGCCATTCTCGTATTGTGAAATGAAAATGTAATTGACTCCTTTTTCAAAAGCTAGTTTGTATTGTTCTGCTTTGGTTTGGGAATACATTTTGGCAAGAAACTTAAGTTCAGTTATTGTGGAACCATTGTCGAATGTTGCACCTATTTCTTTTTTGCTCTTAAGGTAATGGTCTTTTTCCCCTTCGGTAAATGCGTGATGATAGGGTTTGTTTTTTTCCCAGCCACCAATCTCCTTCTGAGCCATCAATACATTGTCGGCAACCGACTTTGCTTCGGCAGAACCATACCATTCGACCGGCATCCTGGTTGCTACCTGTTGCCAACTTTTAGCACTTAAGTCGGATGGTTTGTCTCGTGCAAAAGTGAATGATGTTGTGAACACAAAGGCAAGAATTGCTATTGGGAATCCTGTTTTCATAGTTAATTTAATATCGTTTTATTTAATATCTATTTAATTTACA
>CAZVTL010000110.1:0-4366 GCA_964630075.1 uncultured Tangfeifania sp. | reverse complement strand
TCTCTGTCGTGAACCAGCAAAAAAACCTTTCGTTTTATTGATTTTTCAAAACTATTCATAAATTATCGAAACCTAATCAGATAAAAACAGAGATATATTATGTTTTACAATACCTACCCCAAATATTTTCGAAATAATTTGAACAAAATCAGGGTAATACCTTTGCTGTATTAATGGTGATGAAGGGGGTTCTTGAATACATGTGCTGCAACGACGAAAGTTGCCTGCCACCGAATGAAGTAGCCTTTGAGTTTACGCTGCCGCCGTCGAAATAGCGATAAATTTGCTTTTCCGTTGCAAGGTAAAGAGTGCTATTGGGCTAGATAGTTCAATTGAAAAAGAATATTGCCAGAAAGTAGAAACTGCAATATATCACATCTGTTCAGAAAATGGAAGATGATGTTTTATCCTGTATTGATTAATTACCTGATAGTAATTTAATTCTGCAAAACATTCATCTTCAAATTTTTCACCTGATTCCTCACAGACAAAATAATTAAACAGAACCGAATATTTTTCATTCCGATAAGTCATTTCGCGCCACTCTTGGCCAACACTCATCTCTTTACCTGTAATTGGACTTTTCATTTTAAACAAATTGCTTATTCATTCCACTCTGCTAAACGCACAACACAGTCATCTTTCGGTAATCTACTGCCTGTATCCAATAGAAATTGCAGTTTGACAGACGCTTCAGTTGATGAAATTAATCCGGTGCGGATTAATTCATCAAAAACATATAGGATTCCCCGCACAGTAATATGGTCATTGGCTGCCGCTTTTCTCAACAAATTATCTCCTGTCATCAGTGTAAAGCTATTTTTTTTAGAATAATACCAAACGGAGCAATCAGGAATAGACAAACTATCTGCATTAAATGAAATTTAAGGAAGTTTTTAAGGAATTGACAGATTGGCTGGATAAAACAGAAGCCTTGCTAAATGAGATTAACTCCTGAGCCAGCCCTTTGTACAATAGCTGGTTAAACCGGTAAGAGGCCTCAGCAGCGCAGTACCTCGATTCATCCACCTGCTTCTTTAGCCGAACATTTTTGCCAATTTCAAAATAAAAATTAGTCAGTTTACTTTGCGAAATAATTTCAAGATCCCTTGCCCGGTACATAATTGCCTGAATGCTGATTCCCCACTCCTTTTGCAACTCAGCCAACTCTTGAAGATAGATAGGTTTCCTCGACAACCCCAATTCAGAGATTAGTTTGACCCTGGGAACCAGAATTGCGCCTGCAAACCTATGACAAGCACTTTCAATTTGCTTATCGGTAAAGCTTTTGTCGAGCAATAAAAGCAAATGCCCCAATTCGTGCAACAGCGTAAATCGTTTCCGCTCAATGGGGAAGTTCTTGTTCACGACAATTACTGGAATATTGTTGTCGACAAATGCCGAAAGGCCATCAAACTCGATAGGTTCATCAACTTCGACTACCTTGATAAAATTATCTTCCAACATTTCTATTACTGAAGAGATTGGATTCAAGCCAAGGTTCCAACTTTCCCTTAATCGCCCGGCTGCCAATTCCAGGTCAGTGAAGTCGACGATCTGAATTTCAGCAATAGGATTGGTAAAGTGGTTATCAACCGATAAAATGTTTTCCAATTCAAGGTACTTTTCCAAACGGTCAATAACCCGATACTTGATAGAATCGATGGATTTACTAGCCAACTTTGCTATTTTGCGGAAGGCAATCCCACTTAACTCCACCGTCGGTTTGCGGAAAAGGCAATCAACCTTTACATTCAGCGCTCTTGAAAGCTTGATCAAGTTTGAGCTGTCAGGCTTCATTACACCATTCTCGTAACGGGATATGGCATTTTTACTCAGTCCGGACAAAGTCGCCAGCTGGTCCATACTTAAACCTGCCATCTTCCTGGCAGTGGAAATACGTTGTGCAAAAACAGTGTTCATGGCGGATTGATTCATTGTTGACAAAATAACAAATAATTTAAATTATTGTCAACATTCTATGCCATGTTTAAGAACATATTACTCCAAATAATCACACCATAAGCTCATATATTGGCAGCAACAAAGAAAACTGTTTGCAAATTTTCGTCCGACGGATTGTCTTAATAATTCATTCAGGTTTTTTACCTTTGTGCAAAATAATCCATGCTATGACAACAGTAGTAATCAATGAACGGTCGATAGGTGCGAAAAAATTGATTGAGTACCTCAAAACTCAACCATTCGTAACCATTGTAGAAGAAAAAACACCCACCGCATCTTTGTTAAAATCGATGAAAGAGGCCGAGTCAGGTAAAACTACCGAATACGAAAGTACTGAACAATTATTTTCAAAACTTCGGGGAAAAACCAATGTTTAGGCTGATCACTACCAACACGTTCGAAAAGAACGTTGTACGCTGTAAAAAAAGAGGATTATCACTGGACTTGCTCCAAAAAGCAGTTGAGATGCTCGAAACAGATGGTGCATTGCCACCAAATTACAAACCACACATTTTGTCAGGAAAGTATAATGGATATTGGGAAGCTCATATTAAGCCAGATTGGCTTTTAATATGGATCAAAAATGACTTTCAGAAAACCATTACCCTGATTGGAACCGGCACACACTCCGATTTATTTAAATAACAGAATTACCCTTTCCGTATTTCATCCTCTTTTCCGCCACCATTCGCACCTCCCCAACCCCATTCATCTTTCTGCTTTTGTCGCCTTTCTCCAACCCTGCCTTGGCTTGTTTGATCTGCTCCAGCAAATCCCTTGCATCACCATCGGTGGGTAGTTGCTCCACCAGTTCGCCACGGAAGGCTTTGGCCAGCAAGGCTTGCGGCAACTGCTCTATTTTTGCTTTTAGTTTTTGGTAGCTTGCTTCTATCTGGTCTGCTTTGGAAAAAAGGGATTCAACACGACGGACGATTTCTTGTTGCTCTTCTAAAGGAGGTAATCCAATCGTTAACGCTCTAAAATCTGTAATTGATAAATGTGGCATACCCATACCACGGGCAACTTCCCAAATTCTGTCTTGTATGTATGATGATTCAATTACAAATTGAAGGAAATTCTTATCGCTGATGGTTGATCTGAGCCAGACTACTGCGACACTTTGCCCAATACAAAATTCTGCATTTGTCCTTACAATAGCAGAACGACCCAATGTCGCTCCATCTTTGGTAATTAAAATATCTCCAAATTTGGGTTTATCCTTGGGATTTAGGCTGTCAAATGCGTTTTTAGTCGTGTTCTCTGCTGTATCAAATTCAATAATTCCACCTCTGACATTTGTTACGGTAATTATTGGAATACCCTTATCAACATGAGGCATCGGTCTTGTAAAACCATAGGTAATCCAATTCGATAATTGATCCCATGTACATTTAACCCAAGAATCTGGTTCTTGAAAACATAGATTCAATGGTTTTATGGGCTCTTTATATTTCTTCTTAATTTCAGCAAAACTTATCTTCTTTCCTTTCAGCTCGATCTCTTGTTTTTCGTTTTCTATCCAAAATTCAAATCGTTTATTTAGCTCATTTTTTAAAAGATCAGAAGCGTTCAGTTGTCTATTCCCTTTTCTCCACTCCTCTGTCAGTTTGCCGGTTACTGCCTGGGTAAGTACTTTTTGGCGGAAGTCTTTTAGTAGTTGTGGAATGCGGTCGAGTCTGGTTTTTATGCGGTCGAGCTGCCCAAGCAGGGTATCAAGTTTGGCTACAATACGCTGCTGTTCGGCATAATGAGGAAAAGCAATATGAAATGCTTTGACTTCAGGAAAATAAATAGTTGTATGGGCTGTACCTTCAGAAATGCTATATAAAAATCTTTTTTCAACTAAAAAAATAAGTTGTAAGAATCTAGGATTAAGATATTCTGAACAAATCCAATTTACAAATCCTTGGCTTGTTGCCATTTCTTGTCCTAGAATTACAGCATATCCAATTGATGCAGTCCTACTTAAACATACTGTGCCTTTAGGCAATAAAACAGCAGCAGAATTATCAATACCTAATTGGTTAGTATATTCTTTTGTAATTCTTATTATACCTCCATGATTTCCCCGTGCATCACCAACTGACATCCAAGGAATATTGCCATCCCAATATTCTGGGTGGTTACGGCTTGGAGTGTGACCTGTTGCCAAAGTTGCAATATCATTTATATCAGCCCAAATCCAATGAAAAGGTAATTCTTTATCAGGTTTTCCAACAGACAGGGCATAATCTCCATCCATAATACTGGTTGTTGCTTTTTTACCACTCATCCTACTCTAATTCTTTAATAATTGCATCCAACTCAATCATGATATTTTTAAGATCGACTATAGCTTCTTTGGCAATGTCAATCGGGTCGTCCAAATCTTCGCCATTGCTCAGCGAACTGTCGGCAATCA
>CAZVTL010000109.1:0-12363 GCA_964630075.1 uncultured Tangfeifania sp. | reverse complement strand
CCGGATTGACAGCATAAGCCGCTGTATATGGACTGGATTCCAAATTGCTCCACCAGCAGCAAGCCAAATTGACGCTCTCAGCTTCGGATGTTAAGGAGAGTTTCTCCCTTGCGGAGGTATTGAACGGAACAAAAGGTATCTCTTTCGTGGTATTGCACCTTAAAGATGCAGCAGGAAAGGTGATCTCCCGCAACGTATATTGGCTGGCCGCTGACAACAACTATACAGCACTTCAATCCATGCCACGCACCCAGGTTGAGAACACAGTACTAAATAAAGAGCAGGTGAACAACGAAACACGGTGGAGCATAAAATTCACCAACAACAGCAAAAGCCTTGCATTTTTCGTCAATCCAAGATTGATGGCCGGTACCGAAGAAGTTTTGCCTGCTTACTGGTCAACCAACTATTTCACCCTGGCCCCAGGTGAATCCACCACAGTTAGCCTGAGTGCATCCACTGCCCAACTGACAGGCAAGATCCTGCAATTGTTGGTCAAAGGATGGAATGTAGATGAAAAAAGCATCATCCTAAAATAGTAATCAAAGTATTCCCGATAAAAAATGCCACCCGAAAAAGTGGCATTTTTTATGGCAGTTTGCAAATGGCTGCAGCGGCGCAATTTTCTTTTACCTTGACTTTAGCAATTTGAAGATGGCATACACCATTGGAACATAGATCAAGCCTGCAAACAGAAGAAGGAACCAAGGCACAAGGCCTGACAATGATTGGTTTGCCTTTGGGGAACTCAACCAGGCAACAAGGAAAAAGGCTGGCACCAGGATGAATTTCAAATAACGAATCAATCTGGTTGCTACCGCATATTTTTCCTCAGCATTTTGATTGGTGATTTTTGTCGGATAGTTAAACATATGAGGATATTTGTTCAGGATGGTCATCCCCAAATAGAAAACTGAGCAAATTACAGGCAAGAAAAACATCCACCCTTTTGCGTCGATATTGCCGGCATCTGTTTCAAGTGGCCTATTTGCCCCGGGCGTAACCGGGAGCTCTTGGAACTTCAAAAATGTCACGATCCAGAAGGCTATTAATACCAGCAAGACAACTATTTCCATGAACTTGTCAGCCAAGGTCATTCCAATTTTCAGGATGGGGCGCTCTTCCTTTTTTACAGTCATCTGGATTGTACTTATTAAATTACCGAAACATTGTCATTGCCTCCCCGCATTCATCTTGGACTGAATAGGCCAGACATTACTTCTGCTGAATGCCATCCAACTTTCTCCTTGTATCCTTGTTGTCAAACATTGACAAGGCTTTTTGATACATCCTGGCTGCTTGTTTGCATTCACCAATGGCCAAATAGTAATCACCAAAGGAATCGTAAGCATTGTAGCTGGCAGGGTAATTTTTTACATTAAGTCCGAAAAAATATTCAGCCAATGCCCAATTTTTCAGATACAATGCATTATAGCCTAAAGTATTAATAGTGCTTTCTGAAGGATATATTTGGTAACCCATTTTGTCGGAGATGATTTTGAAATGATCCTCAATTCTATAAGCCAATGACATGGTGGTATCCGAATAATCTTTTTTTGTCAGCGGCAAATTGTAAAAATCAAAAATAAAATGGAGGGCATCATAAGTCGCAATAAGTGGTATCGAACCATGGTTTTCATTGTTGTAATATTTTACCTGGTACTTCAGCTGATGGTCTGAATTTGATCTCAACAATTCAGATAGCGCTAAGTTTGAACGAATTGGCAAAGTGTTTCTTGAAATGTCATTTTTTACCACCAGGGTATCCATGCCCCTATCCATACTATTTGCGATGGCAAGGAACAAGCTTCTGTTGTCAAATTTATTGTTGGCCAAAGCATTGGCTGCTTCATGTAAGGAGGCTTGATTGTTCCACCACATGCTGGGATCAATGGCAACATAAGCATTGAACAGCTTAGGGTAATTTACCAGGGTATTCATAGCCGTTAATCCACCCAAAGAATGCCCTATCAACATTCGGTGGGGTGCTGCCGGATAGTTTGAATCAACATATGGAATTAACTCATCTTTGATAAATGATATGAATTTCCCATTTCCTCCCGATTTTTTGCTAAAAATAGTATCGCATGAAGGAGTTAAATCCCTGTACCTGTCTGGTACTGTTATACCTACAACGATCATCTCCGGGCAGATGGAATTGCCATTTACAAAACTCATTTGTTCAATGATGCCGACTACCGAAGAAAAGTGCCAATCTCCATCCAAAAGGTAAATAACCGGATAACTCTTTTTTGCCAGTTCAATCCTATTACCCTTGTTCGGATGATAGATCCAGACAACACGTTGCTCTCCCAATATCTTTGAATGAACAGTATCAATTGTGCCAATTACAATTTCTTGCGATTGAGCATTGCAAAAAAAAGACAATGCAAATAGTCCGAATACCAATATTGTGCATCTCATTACGCAACTACTATTAGATCAAATATACAAAGAAGGTAAAGCAATCTATTCCATCCAGAATTGCCAAGTAAATGAACCATGAAGGCTTATTTGCCCGACCAATGGTGTAAATAATCATGGTCTGGCACAAGCAAAATGAAATATTCCCCAACCAATACAATAGTCGGAATCAGGCTTTATCCCCGCTTGTGCTTCCACCGCTTGTGCGACCAGAGCCAGTATTCGGGTTGTTCCTTGATTTGCTGCTCCAGCAAGCCATTGCACCAATCGGTGATTTCAAAGGGAGCACATTGTCTTGCCTGATCGGTAACCAACCCGAATTCAGACTCGTACTGCCCTCTTTTGATTTTTCGCAGGTAGAGAAAAAGGACAACCGCATCCAATTTGTGCGCAATCTTCTCTGTACCAAGTAAAACCGGCGTATCCTGATTCAGAAAGGTGATCCAATGCTGGATCTCAAACTTTCTGGGAGTCTGGTCCGACAAGAGTGCCGACATGGAGGGGACCCCATCGTTGTGGTCACGGTACAACTGCTTGAAGGTATCGGCCCGTTCCAATGGTACAACCCCAAACCTTCCCCGGAGGTGGCTATAGAATCTTTCGAAACTTGGGTTTTTGATCTTCTTGTAAACAGCATAAACCCGATGCCTTGTGTAGAGCGGGAGATTGCAGTTCAGCTCCCAGTTGTTGTAGTGGCCGCAAAAGGCCAATACCTGCCTCCCTTGGTCCAGGTATCCATTCAACAATTCGGGGTTCTTGCAGGTGACACATTTCCTCCCCTCTTTTTCGGAAATTCTGTCAAAATAGAAGATCTCAAAAATGGTATCGCACAGATGACGGTAAAACTTCCGGGCAATCAACGCTCGCTCATCTTCAGTTTTTTCCGGGAATGAATTGGCCAGATTCTTGTTAACCACCCTCCTGCGGTAGCGGAGGATGTAATAAATAAACAGATAAACGAGATCTGAAATTACAAAGTAGAAACGCAATGGAAGCTGCTGCACCAACCAGGTAAACGATCTCAACAGGTAAAATCCAATATTTCCCATATAAAACAGATTACACCATGATTAATCCATCCTATTTGCTCTTTCCCAGGTCATTATGCGAATCTTCAGCATCTTCATTGGAATACCGATGTCTCAGGTACAAATAGACCGGTATCCCAGAAAGGATCAGTGTCATCCCAATGGCCGCCTCACGGGGTCTGGCAACAACGGTATTGAATATCAATCCAATGCAAAAGATGATGAAAATAGCAGGAACCACCGGATATCCCCATACCTTGTAAGGTCTGGGTGCGTCAGGCATCTTGCGGCGCAGGACAAATACCCCCAGGGTGGTTGCTCCATAGAAGATAAACACGGCAAAGATGATCATATCCGTTAGTTGATCGAAAGTACCCGACAATACCAGTATGGAAGCCCAAATCCCTTGCCACAGCAGGGAGTTCGAAGGAACATTGGCGTGGTTCAGTTTTGCAATACCCGGAAAGAACAGTTTCTCCCTGGCCATGGCATAGTAAGGTCGGGCTCCGGTGAGGATACTTGCATTGGTGCAACCCAGTGTGGTAAGCAAAATCAGCAGGGAGATAAAAAGTACCCCTCCTGCACCCCAGAAACTTCTGACGGCCTCTACCGCTGCAATCTGGTTGCCGGCGGCATGCACCTGCTCCAGCTGCGGAATGGAAAGAAGGGTCAAATAGGTGACATTCACCAACAAATAGATGGCTATTACCACAAATACCCCCATCACAATACCCCTTGGGATATTTTGCTTCGGATTCTTCACTTCACCTCCGATAAACCCCACAGATACCCAGCCCTGGTAGGCCCAAAAGGCTGCCAGCATGGCGGTGTAAAAGGAGGATAGGGTGACTGTTCCGCTCGTAAGCTCTCCCACCTCCATAAAATTGTCAGGCATGGAGGTGAGGCTGCTTAAACCGAAAACGACAATCACCAGCAGCCCGGTGAATACCGGGATCAGAATTGCCTTGCTGGTGCCCGCCCCGCTCTTCAATCCGGAGATGTTGAGGAAGGTGAGCAGCAAGATCAACAGGATCGCCGTCAGCTTGACCCCCGAATCCTGAAAAGGAAAGAAGATACCCCCAATCGAAAATTGCTGCAGGGAAGGAAAAAATTCGGGCAGGTGAACCATGCTGTTCAGCGACTGGGCGAAAACATAGGCCAGCGAGGAGATGGTGGCCGTCTGGATTACAGTAAAGAGCGACCATCCATAGATAAAGGCAAAGAAGCGGTTGTATATTTTTTTCAAATAGACGAATTCACCACCGGTATCTGCCAGCAATCCTGCTACTTCGGCATTGCTAAGCGCACCAAACAGGGTGATAATCCCCCCTACGATCCAGGCCATCAGGATCCAAACAGAGGAGTGAAGTTCCGCCGCCATTGGCGCAATTTTTTTATAAACTCCTGATCCAATGATGTTTGCCACTACGAATATGACCACATAACCCAATCCGAGTGTACGTACCAAACTCCTTTGATTTACCATGTTGGTGATTTAGGTGGTGAATGTTGACGATAAAAATAATAAAATGAAGTAGAATCCCATTCATCCCAGAAGAATCATGTTTTCAAAATAGAACAAGGTATTCTTCCATTTGAAGGAGTAAACAAAGAAAGTCGTTTGAATATTAAAAACATTTAGCGACCTTTAATGCATTCAAAAAATCCAAAAACAACTCCAATGCTAACTTCAAAATTTAGACTTGCATACTCCTTCATTGGTTTAGCCTTGTTTTCATTGCTAGCCTTGACGGCCAATGCCCAAACTCTGAAAGAACTGGAGACCAAGCGGGTATCCCTACCCAATGGCTGGAAGCTCACGCCCGTAGGGAAATTGTTGCCACTTGGCGACCTCCCCCTCAACATGGCGGTCTCCCCCTCCGGAAAGCTATTGGCCATCACCAACAACGGACAAAGCGACCAGAGCATCCAGCTGGTAGACACAGAAAAAGGGCAGATGATCGATTCCATCACGATCGCCAAAGGATGGCTCGGACTCACCTTTTCGAAGGATGGGAAATTCCTCTATGCCTCAGGGGGCAACGACAACTGGATTATGCGGTACCAGATCAAAAACAACAGGGTCGTTCCATTCGACACCCTGGTGATCGGCAAAAAATGGCCCGAAAAAATATCGGTGGCAGGCATCGCGGTAGACGACAAGCAGCATTACCTATACACTGTCACCAAGGAGAACAACTCTCTCTACGTGTATGACCTGAAGGCCAAGAAGGTAAAATCACAGATCCCGTTGGGTGGCGAAGGTTATACCTGTCTGCTGTCGGACGACAACAAAACCCTCTACCTCACCTGTTGGGGCTGTGACAAGGTTGTGATGTTCGACACCGAGAAACAGATGTTGAAGGGAAGTATCCCGGTAGGGGACAATCCGAATGACCTTTGCATCACCAACAACGGGAAATATCTCTTCGTCTGCAATGCCAACGACAACTCTGTCTCCGTCATCTCCACCGAACAGAACAGGGTGGTTGAAATCCTTAATTCAGCGCTCTATCCCAACTCCCCGTCAGGCTCTACCACCAACAGTGTGGCACTGAGCAAGGATGAAAAAACCCTCTATATTGCCAATGCAGACAACAACTGTCTGGCAATGTTCGATGTAAGTTCGCCCGGCCACAGCAAAAGCATGGGTTTTATACCGACCGGATGGTATCCTACCTGTGTGCGTGTAGTGGGGAATCAGGTATTTGTCACCAATGGCAAGGGATTGACCTCCAAGCCAAACCCTTTTGGTCCCAGTCCCCTCAGCAAGAAAGAGCAGGTGGAAAGGCATGCCGATATCAAAAACACCAAAGTCCAGTACATCGGCGGACTCTTTACCGGAACGCTTCAAGCCATACAAGAACCTGATGAACAGCAGCTGGCCATCTATTCGCAACTGGTATACAAGAACTCCCCCTATGTCAAGGAGCAGGAGATGATGAGCAAGGGTGAGAAAGGCAATCCAATCCCCTCCCGTGTAGGTGATCCCTCACCGATCAAATATGTATTCTATGTAATCAAGGAGAACAGGACCTATGACCAGGTGCTGAGCGATGTCGCCGGAGGGAACGGCGATACCGGCTTGCTGCTCTTCGGAGAAAATATAACCCCAAACCTGCACAACCTTGCCAAACAGTTCGTACTGCTCGACAATTTCTATGTCGATGGGGAGGTGAGCGCAGATGGCCACAATTGGACCATGGGAGCCTATGCCACCGATTACCTCGAGAAGAATTGGCCTGTCAGCTATGGTGGCAGGGGCGGGTCCTATCCCGGGGAGGGTGAAAGAGAAATTGCCAACAACAAAAACGGTTTTCTCTGGGATTATTGCAAGAAATTTGGGGTGAGTTACCGGAGCTACGGAGAATTTGTCTCCGACAACAAAACGGCCAACATCCCCTCACTCATCGATCATTTTTGCAACGATTACACCGGCTGGGACATGGGCGTGCGGGACACTGTACGTTTTTACCAATGGAAACGCGACTTCGAAAAACACCTGGCTGCAGGCAATGTCCCAAGATTCAATACGTTGCGATTTGGGAATGACCATACGGAAGGCCTTCGCCTTGGCCGGCCTACACCGAAGGCACATGCCGCCGACAATGACCTGGCCTGCGGACTCTTTGTCGAGTACCTCAGCCAATCACCGATCTGGAACGAATGTGTCATCATCATCCTGGAAGATGATGCACAGAACGGTCCCGACCATGTGGATGCGCACCGATCTACCACCTATGTGGCCGGCGGATTTGTGAAGCAGGGCTATGTAGATCATACCATGTATTCGACCAGTTCGGCACTTCGCACCATAGAGCTGATCCTCGGGCTACCCCCGATGACCCAGTACGATGCAGCCGCAGAACCCATGTGGAGGTGCTTCAACAATGTGGCCAACCATCCGCCGTTGAAGTCTACCCCCAATCTGGTCGACCTGAATCTGAAAAATGTAGAAGAGAGCAAACTGTCGAGACTCAGCGAGAAATTCGACTTCACCAAGGAGGATCGGGTGCCCGATGATCAGTTTAATACCGTCATCTGGGGAGCCATCAAAGGACTGAACACTCCCTGCCCTGCTCCGGTGCATGCGGCCTTCTTCACCGTGGAGAAGGAAGGGGATGACGATGACGACTGAGACAACATACACTTAAAGTGCTCCCAAGCAGAGAGAATGCCGGAATCTAATTTCCGGCATTCTCTTTTTATTTGGGACTAACAGTTAATACCCCCCTCTGATCGGTCCAAGAATTGTCCCCTGAAGCGTCTGGTTGGAGATACTTCGGATTTTGAACCAGTCGCGGGGAATTACCCCCATTTTTATTGAATCCACCACCTTTTTCACTGAAATACTTTTTTTCAAACAAATCAATCATGTCGTTTTTGCAAGAGATCCAGGGAACGATTTCTCCCTAAGCAGTTCCGATTTCACCCGTCATGGGAAGAGGGATTGAATCCTCTCATGCCAAAAATGGTTGAAACTACTTCGGGGGTTCGTACATAGGAATACTTTGGTGCCAAACTCTCTGGCAAATGGGTTGGTGATAGAGCCGATCTCCCTGATGATCCCGAAGAGTTGCTTAATATCCTCGCCGGGTTCATCGTTGATGTAGATCAATGCAGTAATATCGCTCTCAAATTTCCTGGGAATCCAATACCTGAAATTATCGCTGAAACTGATGGCTTCGGGCAGATCGTAGCGTTTTCCTATGATGGTGATGGCTCCTGCTTGCCCATAATTCTCGGCATAAATTAGGCAATTCTCTTTCTTTTCAACCTGTAACCAAGCCTTGTGGGTTAGATCCACCAATTCATTCCAGCCAAGCATATCGGCATAATCCTGGGGCAACCGATGGTATTTGTTGTCCTCAAACCTTCGAACCGCATCGCTTTTCGTGATTCTGGCCATTTTGTCAAAATAGGCCACCATTTTTTCCGGTGATCGGGAGGCAATACCCATAGGCATCAAGGAGCCTGTCAAAAGCAGGAGCAACAGAATAAACAACCATCTGACGCCATCGCTGCGCAGAAACTTTTCATAAAAAACGGCCCCTGCCGCGATCAAGACAGGGTAAATTCCTGCCGAATAGTAGGATTTTCCCTGTAACAAAAGGTAAAATATCAACACGATCAGCATGGAGTAGCCGATTAACCTGAATTTTTCAAACCGTATCGAAAAAAGGAGGCAGAACATTCCTGGCAAGACCAGAAGCGTAGCCGGAAAGACCATCAGCAGCTGGTCTGTAAGAAAGGTAGCACTACTCATCCCCGAAAGTTGTGAATCTCTTAGTTCATTCATATGTTCCAACACGGGCAATTGGTGCGTGATCTGCCAAATCAAATTTGGCAGCACCATGAGGAAGGTTAAGCACACCGCGATAAAAAGCTCTTTCGAAACAAACAGCCTTCGGTATGTGGTGAAAGGCAATACAATCAGCAGGGACATTACCAAAAATAAGATGTTGTATTTGTTCAGTAATCCAAACCCTATGGCTGCTCCAAAATAGAAAAGGAAGTTGCGGTTTTTGGTATTTATATACCTGACCAACCAATAGAACGATATTGTCCAGAATAAAACATCCAGAAAAACCGGTTGAAAGAGGCTGAAAGTCCTCAAAAAGAGGATGGAACAGATCAACCCCACCCCTGCAAGGATTTGGGCGAATAGGGAGCCCTGCAGCTCTTTCGCAGTCAGAGCAGCCAGGTAAACCATTGCCCCTCCTGCCAAAGCGGGGACAATCTTTACTGCGAACAAGCTGTAGCCAAATATCTCAACTACAATCATGGCAAGAATTCCAATGAACGGGGGGACCGAGAAGTAGCCAGCATCGGGATGCTCTCCCAGCGAAAGATACAAAAGTTCATCCCTGTGAAACTCCAAATTGTTGTAAAAAAGCAGATGGATGAGTACCCCTGCCAATGAAAGAAGGACCAAATACCACCGTTCCCTTTGTGCGCTGCCAAAGGAACGATAGCGACGGAGGTCAACACTTTGTTTGCCAAACAATGACATAGAAAAAATTTTGTTAAGCCGGTACCAAAATCTGACCTTTCGGTTTAAAGCTTAAAACAGGATTAAAAGTCAACCCATGGAGAAGAGTCTCGTGCAGATCCCAACTAACCTCAAATTTAAAGATTTGATTTCAATTGACAATGTGCCCCAAAGGTATTCGGACCTATCCGCATTTGTTGCAAAAGTTCGTCACTTCCACTGCTTAAAAAATTCCGAAATCACTATCTTTGTCAAGCGCTTGAACGACTTGCCATCCTTTCTGAAGCTCTCCATGATCCAACCAAAAAACAGAAATAGAAAGCCCCTGATCGGTTTGCCCTGCACCAACTTACGGGTGCCTTTCCTGGTACTTCTCGTTTCATTACTATCACCCTTGCTTGTCGAGTCGGCATACTCCACCGGCACAACGCCCACTGCATTACCCCGCATTACGGCTCTCCCGGTAAATTTCAGCTTTTTACAGAGTGATCACTACTCCCCCGAAAACAGGTCGACAGTCGATTCTGTGATGATCCCCTTGAAACGGGCAGGCAGATTACTCCTGGTGGAAGCTACCGTGGATGGTGTGACAGGGAACCTTGTGTTTGACACAGGAGCCAATGGACTGGTTTTCAACAGCACCTATTTCAGAAAGTATGAAAAATATGGAGGGTCCAGCTCCATGGGATCCACCGGGGCCATCGGAACCGTAGAGCAAATTACCCTCGAAAAAATTGAGATCGCCAATCTTACCTACCGGAAAGTAACGGCGGATGTAACCAACCTTGGGCACATCGAAAACCGCAGGGGGGTAAAAATTCTGGGACTTTTTGGCTTCAACATGATCCGGGATTTTGAGGTTCACATTGATGCCAAAATGAACCTGCTGAAGCTCTACCGGATCGATAAGGCAGGGAACAGAGTAACCCCAGGCGGATCTAAGTTTCATGCGGATATCTCCCAAAAATGCAGCATCCTATCCAATATCCTGCTTCTTCAGGGGAAGATTGGCGGGAAAAACCTTACTTTCTGTTTTGATACCGGTGCAGAAATCAATGTGATCAGCAGCTACTCCAGCAAGAGTACCTTGAGCACCCTTACCATTACCCGAAGGTCGGGGTTGAACGGTGTCGGATCTGTCAGAACTGAAGTGCTGTTTGGTCGAATGAACGACTTTTCCATGGGCAACATGCCACTGAACGGAATGGAGACCATCGTCTCCAACCTGGACGCCCTAAGCGAAGTATATGGAACAAAAGTGGATGGCATGCTCGGTTTCAATTTCATGGAACAGGGAGTGGTTTGCATCAACTTTGTCAGGAAAGAGTTTGGCATTCAATTGATGAAAGGAGAGGAAAAATGAGGAATATTTCATCCATATTACTTCTTTTGGGACTATTGTTCGCTTCCTGGACGACAAAAGCCCAATTCGATCCGGAAAAAATATGCAGGATTGAGAATGGAAACATCCTGTTTTCCATCAATTTGAAATGGACTGCGCAAGAGAAGAAAGAGGTTTCGTTACTTTTTGATCTGGACAGCACACTGCTGGCACGTGTTTACAAGGGGGAAACCAATTTCACATTCGATGGGGAGACCTGGAAAGTTGTCAAGTTAAAAGGCAACTTCGTGGAACTTTCCAAAGCATTCGACCCTGCAACCGGCCAGTCAAAAGCCAGATCCAATGATGTTCTCCTGTTGGTTGACAGCTGGATGAACTTTGCCGGACAAACTGACGAAGCCTCTGTGGTATTTGGCTACAATCAGTTCGACATCTCCTATACCTTTCAATATGGCAAGACCGCATGGTTCTATCTTGCCGGAAATAAAACTGCCAGCAATGTATACATTTCGGGCTCCTTCAACGGTTGGAGTACCTCGCAGCATCCCATGAAACGGGTTGATTCGGGTTGGACTGCCGATTTGGAGCTTAAACCGGGAAAATACACCTACAAATATATCATCGATGGCAAATGGATCCACGACCCCACCAACAAACTCAGGGAGAAGGATGGAGCCGGCGGATACAATTCTGTCGTTTATTGTCCCAACCACCTCTTCCGGCTCAAAGGGAATGGCTATTCCCGGCAAGTTGCGGTGGCTGGCAATTTTAACAACTGGAATCCCAGGGAGTTGTACATGAAAAAAACGGATGATGGTTGGGAACTCCCTGTTTACCTTCGTGAGGGTACCTATACCTACAAATTTATTGCAGACAATCAATGGTACACCGATCCAGTTAATCCCGTTACCCGCAAAGACGGATCAGGAAATACAAATTCAGTGCTTTCCATTGGTGAGCCGTATGTTTTTAAACTGTCCGGATTTGCAGATGCAAGACAAGTGACACTGACTGGCAGTTTCAACGGATGGAAACCGGATGAGTTACCGATGGACAAAACCTCAGCGGGTTGGCAGCTTCCCTATATTTTACCGGCCGGCAACTATGAATACAAATTTGTGGTGGATGGGAAGTGGATAACCGACCCGGCAAATCCGTTTGCTACCGGATCAGGCGACCATACCAATTCGTTTGTAGCTTTGAAGGCGAACCACCTGTTCGAGCTAAACAATCATGCAGAGGCAAGGGAGGTAATCGTCACAGGTAGTTTCACCGGATGGAGCAAGACCGGTTACCGGATGTCGAAAAATGGGAGCAAATGGTACTTTCCGCTGCTTCTCAAACCAGGAAAGCACACCTACAAATTTATTGTGGACGGAGCATGGATGCATGACACATCCAATGATTTGTATGAAAAGAATGAGGTGGGCACCTTCAACTCCATTTTGTGGATTGCCCAATAGGATTGTTTGAAGGGTTTATGAAGTTTGAAGGGTTTGACGGGTTCTAAAAAGCTTTTAGGGTTCAAACATTTCAAACATTTCAAACATTTCAAACATTTCAAACATTTCAAACAT
>CAZVTL010000108.1:8786-12368 GCA_964630075.1 uncultured Tangfeifania sp. | reverse complement strand
TGTAAAGGTCGACATAGGTCTGGCAGATGGCGATGTCATCGGCATGGTACCAGCGTCTTCCGGGTTTCCATTCGTTCTTTGTTCCCATCTCCATCATGGCCTGGTAGATTTTTTTTGATTTGGTGGTTTTCCAGGCAGCCGTTACTCCGGCATAAAAAGCACCGTTGGTCCAGTCGGTCAACGCATGTTTGGGATTGTTCAATTGCCAGGCAGTTACAGTTTCCATCTGTTTTTTGATGTTCCCGGCCTTGAAGAGTTTCTTGGTGTTTTCAGTTTTCGCAAAGGTGGAAGCTGCGACAAACACCAAAATCAACAGGGTGATAGTTCTTCTCATGAGTCAAAGGTTTAAATAATTCAGAACACAAATATATTAAGTTGCGCAATCGATTGCAACGGTTGTGGAATATAAATTTTGAATTACAATTTCAGACGCACATTGTTCATCCGGATGGGTTGGTGAATGCTTGCGGGTTGGTACAATTTCATTGTGCAGCGGCAAAACCCCGGATCCGGAAGTGGCGACAGTTTCTTCCGGTAAAGAGTCTGGGGAACCTGGTGGTTGATGGAATAGGCTATTTCGTATCCATAGCGGTTGTAGAGTTTGATCAGTAACTGATTCTTGCCACGCTTCAGGGGCAGTAAAACGGTCTCCCTGGTTTGCATAGCTCCCCGTGGATTGTTGTGAAAAACCAGGTTTTCGCCATTGAGCCACACCTGTATCCCGTCTCCGCTGCCAATTTCTATCAGTTGGTTTTGGATCCTGTCGGAGGATATTTCCTGCAAAATGTACTGTTGCTGAATGGGTTTGGAGGGGATAGAAACGACTTTGCCATTTTGCCAATCCGGAAGAACCGACCATTTTGCCCCATTTTTGGTGTGCCAATCGGTTTGAGGGTCAATCCCCTCCTTGACCGCTCCGGGATTTCCCTGAAAGTCGGCATCAATGGGTCCATAGACATAGCGATTTTCCCATTGGATCGTTCCGGGTACCGGATTGACGGATGTGGGCTCGCCATCCTTGAGCAGGACTACCTGTGGAGCACCATTCCAACTTAATTCCAGCGCTTTGCCCGCCTCTTCGGCGGTATAGAATAGCTCAGGTACAGCTCCTTTCTTCCTGTTGACGAAGTTCCACTCCTGTCTGACGATACTCCGGTGGTTGTTGTAATAGTCAATGCAGGAGTAGCTGTAATGTTTGATAGCATTGTGAAAATCAAGCTTGAGCTCCTTATCTGCCATGAGCCGTTCCGGTTTGATTTGATAGTTGCCTTCGAATTCCAGTTTGATTACCTGGATTTCAGGGCTGGTGTAGAGTGTTTCGGGAAGCTGGACAGTTAAGTTACCTTTTTGCATGGAGCTCGGGAAGCTGGTTTTGGGATCCGTGAGCAGGGAGGCAAGTTTCACTTTCCCCGTAATGGAAGGAAGTGTGATCGTGGAACTCCTGTTGCCGGACAAGATGAGGTAGAGGCAATTCCCGCTGGTGGTGATTTCACCCCAGGCGAAAGTCTGGGTCAGCGGATTGGCACTGGTACCATAAATGGCCTCCCCATTCACCGTCAGCCATTTTCCGATCCCGTTGAGCACCTCTGCTTCAAATGGGACGACGGTGCCATCTCCTTTGGGGCCAATGTTGAGCAGGTAGTTTCCCCCACGGCTGACCACTTTGATGAGACTCAGCAACTTCTCCGTGGTTTTGGCAGAAACATCCTCCCTTTTCTGCCAGGAGCGGTAGCCCCAGGTTTCGTCGAACATCGATGCGGGGGTCTGCCAGGGGGTGTCGATTTTGTAGTCAGGATACTCGTTGTCTCCCATCACGCAAAAATCATAGGCATCGTTGCCTAGACGACCACTCACCATGCAATCCGGTTGCAGGCGATGCACCAGCTCGTATATTTCACGGCTTTGGAGCGCCGTTAGCGAGCCCATGTCGAACCACATTTCTGAGATTGGACCGTAATTGCTCAGCAACTCAGTGATCTGTTTCTTGTTGTATTCGTGGTGATCCGGAGTAATAGGATTGGCATTGGAGCTGGCCATGGGGTGAAGCCTGTAATCGATCAATGAGTAATAGAGCCCAAAATTGATGCCCGATTTCCGGCAAGCGCCTGCCAATTCCCCGATAATATCCCGTTTGAAGAGAGTGGCATCCAACACATTGAACCGGGTATAGGCCGAATGGTACATGCAGAATCCATCGTGGTGCTTGGAGGTGATGACGATCGATCTCATGCCCGCTTTTTTGGCCAGCGAGACAATTTCGGCTGCATCCCACTTGACAGGATTGAAGGAGGAGGGTACTTCATCGTAAATATCTGTCAATATACCTGCATGTGCCTGGATCTGTTCGCTGTAGCCCCTTGTAACGGGCTTGCCTTGCCAAACGCCACCCAATTCTGAATAGACACCAAAATGGATGAACATCGAATATTTGTTGTTGTGCCAGTTTTGCAAGGCAGTAGATCTATCCTGTGCGTAAATTACTCCGGACAGAATCAAAAATTGTAGCAAGACCAAGGTTTTTATGTTCTTCATACCCAATATTGGCTGGATTGTTTTTTGGCGAATTTTTTTTCGGACTGACCCAAATGTAGCCAAATCACACCGAACAAAAAAGTTGCATGGACCATCTTCCAGACACTTATTTCTCCTAAATTTGGATTTTACTTCCATAACCGTCAAAAAACAATTACCATGACAGATCAAATCCAACTTATTTCCTCCCGGATCAAGGAATTGAGGGAAATTTCCGGAATATCGGCTGAGAGTTTTGCCGCAGAATTAAAAGTGGAGGCAGATCTGCTTCGCAGTTATGAAAGTGGTCAAACAGATATACCGGTAGGCTTTCTTTTCAGGGTAGCGCACCGGTTTGACATGGAGTTGTCGGCCCTTTTACGCGGCGATCAACCCAAACTCCACGTCTATTCGGTGGTTAGAAAGGGAAAGGGGTTGAATGTCGACCGTCGCAAACAATACGCGTACGAAAACCTGGCCTGGAATTTTGCACAAAAAAAGGTGGAACCATTCATTGTAACTGTAACGCCTTACCAGGAAGGTACCAATCCCGAGTTCAATGCCCATCCCGGACAGGAGTTCAATTTTGTACTGGAAGGGAGCCTGATGGTGGTGGTGGACGGGCATGAAATCGTGCTGAACGAAGGCGATTCCATCTATTTTGATTCAGGCTACCAGCATGCCATGAAAGCCATGAACAACCAATCATCCAGATTCCTTGCCATAATTATTTAAATTGAATACCATGGTCCTCGACAAATACCTTTCACAGACAGAATTTCAAACATATGCCGATTTCACGGAGAATTTTAAAATCCACCTACCCGGGAATTTCAATTTTGCCTTTGATGTAGTAGATGAAATCGCGCTTCGTACACCCGATAAAATTGCCATGGTTTGGTGCAATGACAAGGGGGAAGAGGCTACATTCACCTTCGGTCAAATGAAAAGGATGAGCGACAAGGCTGCCAACTTCTTTCTTTCCGCAGGCATTGGGAAGGGAGACCCTGTGATGCTGATTTTGAAACGCAGGTATGAATTCTGGTTTTGTGCCATGGCGCTCCACAAGAT
>CAZVTL010000108.1:3288-8686 GCA_964630075.1 uncultured Tangfeifania sp. | reverse complement strand
ATGCCCAAAATGGTGAACCACAATTTTGTCTATCCACTTGGGCACATTCTGACCGCAAAATATTGGCAAAACGTGCAGGACGATGGACTCCATTTCACGGTAGCTGATACCGGATGGGCCAAGTCGGCCTGGGGTAAACTGTACGGGCAATGGCTGTCAGGTAGTGCCGTGATGACCTACGATTACGACAAATTTGTCCCCAAAAATCTGATGGAGGTGATTGAAAAATACAAGGTGACCACCTTCTGTGCACCTCCTACCATCTACCGTTTCCTGATCAAGGAGGATCTTTCGAAATTCGACCTGGGGGCACTGAAATATTGCGTGGTGGCAGGAGAACCGCTGAATCCTGAGGTATACAAACAGTTTCTGGAAGAGACAGGCATCCGCTTGATGGAAGGGTATGGTCAGACCGAATGTACGGTGGCATTGGCCACCTATCCCTGGATGGAACCCAAACCGGGTTCGATGGGAAAACCCTCTCCCGGTTACCGGATCGATCTGCTGGATGAAACGGGCAATCCTTGTGAGGTGGGTGACGAGGGTCAGATTGTCATCTACACGGATCAACATCCGCCGGTCGGCATGTTCAACGGTTACTACCGGGATGATCAACTGACCCAAAAGGTATGGCGCAACGGCATTTACTATACCGGTGACATGGCCTGGCGGGATGAGGATGGGTACTATTGGTTCGTTGGGCGGGCCGACGATGTGATCAAGAGTTCGGGCTACCGGATTGGTCCCTTCGAGGTGGAGAGTGCCCTGATGGAACACCCGGCGGTGCTGGAGTGTGCCATCACGGCTGTACCGGATCCCGACCGTGGCCAGGTGGTGAAGGCCACCATCATCCTTGCCAAAAACTACCAGGCCAGCGATGAACTGGCCAAAGAGCTGCAGGAGCATGTGAAAAGGGTGACGGCTCCCTACAAATATCCCAGGATTATTGAGTTTGTGTCCGAATTGCCCAAGACGATCAGTGGAAAAATCAGGCGGGTCCAAATTCGTGAAGAAGATGGAAACTAAGCGCTAATAGCTGTTAGCCGTTGGTTATTAGCGCTTGGCTTGCTTATTGACGAAATTTAGGCTGAATCATGGTGAAAATTTTAGTAGTGCTATTTTTTCTCGTATTTTCTGTTTTGACCAATAGAGAGGCGAGGACTCAGCATAACAGTTCGGAATTGAAATCATTTCCCGGCGCTGAAGGGTGGGGCGCCATTACTCCCGGCGGCAGGTATGGCAAAGTGATCAAAGTAACCAACCTGAATAGTGCCGGACCAGGAAGCCTGGCAGCGGCCTGCTCTACAGAAGGAAAACGGATCGTCGTTTTTGAGGTGAGCGGGGTAATAGAAGGGAATGTTTTCATTACCAAACCCTATATCACCATTGCCGGTCAGACAGCCCCCGGTGGTGGTATATCCATCCGGGGAAAGTTGGGAACGTACGATTTTGGGGTCCATGATGTGGTGGTGAGGCATTTGAGGGTAAGGAGAGACCGCAGCACCGGAAGTGACGGGGATGCCATACAGATGGGAGGGCTCGGTGCAGAAAAGGGCGGAACCTGGAATATCGTGCTCGACCACCTCTCCCTGAGCTGGGGCAACGATGAGGTGATCGATCTCTACAATGCCCACCATGTGACGGTCCAGTGGTGTACGGTGGAGGAATCGGATGACAAGGGGCACGAAAAGGGGGAACACAACTATGGCATGATCTCAGCCGCTGAAAACAGCGGTGCCGTTTCCGTCCACCACAATTTATGGGCGCACCATGCTCGCCGTGTACCCTGCATGGCTCCCTACCGGGAAGAGGCTGCGGATGAATTCTGCAACAACGTGGTTTACAATTGCCGGGGCGGATACACCGATGACGGACACGGTAACCGGGCCAGGAGTGCAGTGAATCTCTACCGAAACTACTACAAAAGAGGCCCCCAGACCATGGAACGCATCTATCCCTATGCGCTCTCCCCTTTCATGGATTATTATGTGAAGGATAATTATTTTGAAGATTGGGGAACCCAGGGTCATCCCAAAGGCTGGAAATACACCAACCAACCGGGTGGAGTTCCCACATGGATCCAGATGAACAACAATGGCAGGGAGCTCAGCGAAAAGGCTCCGGCACCCTCCGTGACGACCAGTGATGCCCGCGAGAATTTCCCAATAGTCCTTTCAAAGGCGGGTTGCTGGCCGAGGGATCGGGTTACGGCAAGAACCATTCAGGAGGTCCGGCTTGGCACTGGTTCCTGGGGACGCAATGCCCCCATGGATATCTCCAATGAGTGGTTGATGGAGGGATTGCCTAAGGCATCTGCTCCAATTGATTCGGATGGTGACGGCATGCCGGATGCGTGGGAAAGACAGCATCGGCTCAATCAGAATGACCCAAAGGATGCGAACAAACTTGTTCCCCAGGGTGCTTCCGCTGAAAACCGCCACGAGGGGTATACTTTTGTTGAATTCTATCTAAATGAACTTGCTGATAATTTGCTCCTCCAGTAGTGTTAGCCTGCCGGCTGGCAACCAACAGCTTTTGCCATTGCATAACTGCCGCATATCAATTCGTTGAGATTTCAGGCCAATTGGTTGAAATCGCTTGTCCCCACAGCTATAAAATTGGTATAATTGCAAAATATTCCTGCATGTAATGCAAGTGATTTTAAAATCAGGATGTTCGTAAGAAATTTTGACTTATAAAATATGAGACTAAACATCAAAAGTTTACTGCTGGTTTTCGGATTAATTTTTACATTGGTTTCCTGCGAGAAGGAAAATGAACAGGAGGATCAGGATGATACGGGATCGGTTACAGGAACCACAAATCCAACTGCCAACCTGGGTTCCAGCCACAACACCGGCAAGAATTGCCTGAGTTGCCACAAGTTTTCAGTTGGAGGGTCGGTCTACAAAGCGAATCTGACTTCAACCTATCCTGGCTCTGTAGTGAAACTGACCACTCAACCAAATGGTCAGGGAACCGTGTTGGCCACCCTAACGACAGACAACAGCGGTAATATCCGTTCCAGCAGTTCCATCAGCTTTGGAACCGGACTATATGTCAGCGCTTCCGGTACAGCGGGTACAAAATACATGGCTGCTGCAATTGCCAATGGAGCGTGCAGTGCTTGTCATGGCAGTACCACCGCAAAAGTTTGGGTTGAATAGCGAGCCAATGGTTCAGCTACTTTATATTCAGATGAAGGTATTTGATCTTCTCACGGTTCCAGGTGTAGGTGATGTGCACCGTACCATCACTTGACTGAATGATTGCCGGATAGCTGAATTCCCCTTTGGGAAGGTCTTCAAGTACCACCAGGTCACTCCATGTTTTCCCATCCGGGGAAATTAATACCGAAAGTTTGTTCCTTCCCTTCTCCATGGGATTGCAGATGAGCAGCTGGTTGCCATCTTGGAGGGTAACCGCATCCAGTCCTGAGTTGTTGTTGGGCAGATTGGTCAGCTGCAGTGGGCTCCAGCTTTTTCCCTGGTCGGACGACCAGCTCTCTGCTATTTTTTTCTCTTTGGTACGGCACAACAACTGGATCTTTCCATCCTGGTGGAAGAGGAGGGTAGGTTGGATGGCATTGATGCCATTGTTATCGATATTGGTTTGCTGCCAGTTTTCCAGCGCCTGGTCGGAAGACTCCATGTACACATTCCATTTTTCCTTTGTCTCGAAGCTGGTGGGAGAGAGAATCGTCCCATCCTTCATTCTTTCCGGCTTGTTCTTGATGGGACCCAGTAACTTACCAGGAATCCTGCTGGCTGCAGACCAGCTCTTCCCCTGGTCGGTCGATATCTTGTACATGCCCCACCATTCGCGGGGATTGACTCCCACCTTGTAATAGAGCACGATGTCGCCATTGTCCCTCCTGAAGAGGGCCGGATTCCAGCAGGCATAGCGAAGCTGAGCGTTCTCCACCCCGTCAGCGGCAAGTATCGGAGCGCTCCATTTCCCCCCGATGCAGGCAGAAGTGTAGATGCAGACATCCGGGTTGTTTTCGTGGGTCCCGCCAAACCAGGCGGCCAGCAGTCCCTCTTTGGTCTCCACGAGGGTGGATGCATGGCAGGAGGGAAAGGGGGCGGATTCGTAGATGAATTCAGCGGTGATCACCTTTGCAGTGAGCCTGGCGGGCGAGCCACCCTGCATGTTGGCAGAAGCCAGGATGGCAAGCATTACCCCCAGTGATAACTTTTGTAGGATCTTCATGGCAAATGTAGTTAATAGTTGTAGCAGCAAGACCATGGTTCATTTGGGTAGAAAGCCAAATTACCCCGTGGAAAATTCATTCAAATATACAAGTTGAAATTTGAATAAAGAAGGCTCATCCTGGAATGATGGGCTAACCTTTGTAAATTGCAGGTAAAAGAGTTTCTTGAATGCACACTCTTTTTCATATGGGGTATATGCTTGTCAACTTCCCGGAAGGTACGATTGTAATAGCAGAATGCATATATACATCGACAGAATTTATAATTACGTAAGCAGATATCATAAATAAATTGACGAATTATATAAATGCAATATCATATATGATAATTACCTTGGCAGATATTAATAATACAAACACAGAATTAATAATTACAAGTGGATATATTATACTTACCATTACAGAATTAATAATTACCTCGCAGAATTGTTAATTTTACTAAAGAATTGACAATTGAGGGTATCTGCAAAACACTTTGATAGCCAGGTTTTACAATGTCGTTAGGCATGACCGATGTTATAACCCCGGGATTTATCCCGGGGGAAACGAACACCATGAACCCCAAGTGCCGTAGGTACGAGCGGGCGAATCCTGAATAAACCTGATGCAGACAGTCAAACCCCCTCCTCTTTCACAATTTGACCTTTCCGTCCGATAAAGTCCCAACTGCTCCTTTCAATATTTGCGCGCGGACGGTTTTCCATCTGCATCCGAATACCCGGGGTTTCACCCCGGGCTACCAATATTTCGCCACTACGTGGCGCAATCCCCTTCTTGTGACATCACCCTCGCCCTCTAAACCCCTCCATCATTTTTCCGTCATACATGCCTTCCGTCATTCCTCCGTCATTCCTCCTTTTCTCCGTCATTCGTGCCTTCCGTCCGATCCCATCGTATCGCTGTTTTCAAAATGCTACCGCGGACGGTGAACTCCCATCATTCCGTTACCCCGGGTTCCGTTTCACTCCACCCGGGGCTACCATATCTGCCGCCACTATGTGGCTGGATTTTCTCCATATTATCATTGTGGTCCAAGAATACGTGAGTTCCACTCCCTCCGTCCCTAAGTCTCCTGGTCCCCCAGTCTTTCCTAACCATTTCTCCGTTTCATTTACTTCTTCAGTCCCTCTGTCATTCGTGCCTTCCGTCCGATCCCATCGTATCGCTGTTTTCAAAATGCTACCG
>CAZVTL010000108.1:0-3188 GCA_964630075.1 uncultured Tangfeifania sp. | reverse complement strand
TTTCACTCCACCCGGGGCTACCATATCTGCCGCCACTATGTGGCTGGATTTTCTCGATATTATCATTGTGGTCCAAGAATACCTGAGTTTCACTCCCTCCGTCCCTAAGTCTCCTGGTCCCCCAGTCTTTCCTCCCCGTCCCTCCGTCCTCTCCGTCCCTCCGTCATTTCTCTCCGTCCCTCCGTCATTTCTCTCCGTTTCCCCGTTTCTCTGTTTCCCCGTTTCCCTTTTCATTTTCCTCCGATAAAATCCCCCCATTCATCGGCAAAATCCGCCCAAACGTCTAGTATATTTCCGGGATTTTTCCAGGTTTTGTTGTTTCGCAGCGACATCAGGGAAGACTTTATAGCAACTAAAATTGACGAAGATGAACTGGCTAAAGAAAAACTGGGGATGGTTGTTGATCGTATTGATTGGCCTTGTTCCCCTTGCAGGTATTTTTAAAATGATCAACCTTGACTTTTCCGGAACAGGAACCTCCTGGTTTACGATGGATACCATCACCATGCGTGGCAGGGGTCACGGAGGTGTCCCTGAAGTAGTGACAGGTGCACACATCGCAGTGAAGGTGACCGGAGAATGGGCCATTCGGTGGATCGTTGCCGTGCTGAGCCTGACCCCATTTACCATCCTGACAGGCATCAAGTCGAGACTGCATGTAAGGCAAGCCATGGGGATCACCGCTTTTGTCTATGCTGGTTTACATCTCATTTTCTTTTGCATCGACAAGGGTTGGATGGAGACATTCAGGGAATTTGGCTTTGTACTTGGACTGATTTCCACCCTGGTGATGATGGTGCTGGCATTGACTTCCAACAGAAAATCGTTGAAATTCCTTCGCAGAACCTGGAAAAAGATTCACCGGTGGGCCTACATGGCCGGGATTCTGGCTGTGCTGCATGTGGTGCTGCTGGAGCATGGCGACTGGATTCCTTATGCTGTGTTGTTGGTTGCAGGTTTCACGCTTCGTTTGTCTGTTGTAAAACAATGGATTGCACAGGTCAGAAATCGGAAGGAGTTGGTTGGGGTATCCGGTTGAACTGTGGGAAAGTTGCATTTTTAGATTGCCAAATATTTTGGATTGAAACAGTAGTGTACTAAATAATTATCTTTGAAAAAAAGAGGTCAAATGATCAAATCAATCGCCCTACCAGACAAATGGATCAAAATAATGCTTCATGCCATTGGCTGGATCATCGTTTTTATCATTCCGTTTTACCTTCATTATGCTTTTGGAGGTACGAATATCCACCGGTTGTATGAATTTTACCTGCGTGCCTTTTCATCCGGGGTGATCTTCTACCTTGGCTATATGTGGCTGGTACCGAAATTTTTTCTGCAGGAAAAGAAAATTGCCTATCTGGTTATCCTGGTGGGATTAATCATTGGCATCTACTTCATTACTAATTTCATTGATGATTATATTCTTTCCAGTCCACAGGAGGAGGCAAGATTCCGGGACGCGATGAAAAAGATGGGCGGAGACGATCACAACTTCCGATCAACTAGACAAGTGTTTAGTTTTCTCAACCATTTTGTCTCTTCCCTCTTACTTTCCGGCTTTGCCATTGGACTCGGTGTGATGGAGAAGCTGAAGCAAAACGAGAAGCGACAGAAAGAGATGGAAAAGGAGAAACTTCACTCCGAACTGGCCTTTTTGAAGAACCAGGTTAGTCCCCACTTTTTCTTTAACACTTTGAACAACATCTATTCCCTGATAGGGATTGACGGCCCGACAGCACAACAATCGGTGCTGAAGTTGTCAAAGATGATGCGTTACCTCCTCTACGAATCCGAGCGTGGCGAGACCATGATGAGCCACGAAATAGATTTTATGGACAACTACATTGAACTGATGAAGTTGAGGCTGAGTTCAAGGGTGGATTTGCAAATAAACTTTCCAAAAGAATTTACCGATTTTTCCATACCCCCTTTGCTGTTTGTCCCATTCATCGAAAATGCATTCAAACACGGGTCAGGTCACAGGGAGTCCTCTTTTATCAAAATCAGTATGAAGATAGACAAAGGCAGTGTCTTCTTCGTGGCAGAAAACAGCATAGGGAAAAGTGCTCAAACAGGTGACTTACAGCATTCCGGAATCGGTCTTGACAATGTGAAAAAAAGACTTGGATTGCTGTTTCCCGGCAGGCATGAATTAAAAATTGAGCCCAGTGATACAATTTTTAAAGTTGAACTAACCATTCACAAACCAAAACAATTGACATGAAGCTAAGGACAATCGCTATTGATGACGAGCCGCTTGCACTCAAGCTGGTTTGTGATTACATTGGTAAAACCCCTTACCTCGAATTGGTTGGAGCCTTTGACAATCCGCTGGACGCCGTTGATTTCCTCTCCAAAGAGGAGGCAGAGCTGATTTTTGTGGACATTCAGATGCCCGATCTGACTGGAATTGAATTTACCAGAAGTCTGGAGGAGGAGCATAAAATCATTTTTACCACGGCCTATGAAAAATATGCGCTGGAAGGTTTTAAGCTGAATGCCATCGATTATCTCCTCAAACCATTCAGTTACGAGGAGTTTCTGAAGGCAGCAGGAAAGGCACACAAAAAAGCCGAATTGGAATCTGCGGCATTGCCTGCCATTGATGCGAACAACCAGTTCCTGTTTCTCAAATCAGAATACAAGATACGGCGCATCAACTTCAACGATATCCTTTACATCGAAGGATTGAAGGACTATATCAAAGTATACGTTGCAGGGGAGGATAAGCCGGTATTGTCGCTCAACTCGATGAAGTCGCTGGAAACCAAGCTTCCGGAAGAGAAATTTATGCGGGTACACCGCTCTTTTATGGTCAATCTGGATAAAATTGAAACCATCGACCGGAGCCGCATCGTATTCGGGAAGAACTACATCCCGGTAAGCGACCAGTACAAGGCCAAATTTCAGGAGTACCTCGATAAGAATTTTCTGTAGCAACAGAATAGTCTGGTTGGAATTTTGGATTTTGGATTTTGGATTTTCGATTGGGTTCCTGAGCGAAGCCGAAGGAAGAGTTAATTCATCTCAATATTAAGAAACAAAGCCCGGTCCCTGAGCGAAGCCGAAGGGTGGAGATGGTTTATCCCTTGAATCAATACAACGCCCGGTCCCTGAGCGAAGTCGAAGGGAGGAATTGCAGCTCCTGCTTGTTTTTTTTCACCACAGTAGGAACAGTAGGTACA
>CAZVTL010000107.1:0-12385 GCA_964630075.1 uncultured Tangfeifania sp. | reverse complement strand
CATCCTTTCCGGGTTTTGTTCCTGAGGCTTAAACCTCTGATTTATTTTTTGTTTGTAAATTATTTCGTGGCTGCAGCAGGCTCGATACCAATCAATTCAACCTCGAAAATCAAGACTGAATTTGGCTTGATTTTTGGACCGGCAGCCTGGTCTCCATAACCCAATTCTGAAGGAATGTAAAGTTTCCATTTTGAACCAACAGGCATAAGCTGCAAACCCTCGGTCCAGCCTTTGATTACCTGGCCCAAACCAAATGTAACGGGTTCGCCACGGTCGACTGAACTGTCAAACACATCTCCCTGGATTAATGTACCATGATAATGTACTTTAACTGTATTCTCAGCGGTAGGTTTTGGTCCTGTTCCGGTTGTAATTACTTCATATTGCAGACCCGAAGCAGTTGTTGTAACGCCAGATTTTTTTGCATTTGCTGCCAAAAAGTCAATTCCTGCCTGCTTGTTCTTATCTCCCTCCTGCGACTGAGCCTTGACAAAATAACCCTGTGTGATTGCACCGGCCTTGTCTGAGGCGATCAATCCTGAATCACCTTTCATAATGGTCGAAAAAGCGGCCAGAATAATCTCCGGATTAAGGTCTTTACCCCCTGGAGCCTCCGGAAGGTTTTTCTTGATATTGTTACCCAAATCAACGCCGATGGCATAAGCTGCTGAATCCGCCTGTGTCTTGAGGCTAACTTTGGTGTTTGAGGAGGTGTTGCACGATACCAGAACGACTGATCCGGCTACCAGTGAAAGGAGTAAATTTCTAATTTGCATAACAGTTTTCTATAAAAATTGAGTGAATATTCTAAAAGTTGCGAAGATAACTATTTTTCAATAGATTCAAATGAATAGAAGCAAAATTAATTGTTGGTAACTAGTTGTCAGTATTGTAATTAATTTACATTTAGCAAAGACTCAAATCCCGGGGTGTAATAAACAGAAAATCCTCCATTTAGGTCATCGCTGATAAAATAGGCTTCAAGTTCCCGGTTGTTCTGGAGAAAACCTTTGGATTTCTCCAGTCCCATCACCATGAAGGCCGTAGCAAAGGCGTCGGCAGTCATACAATCCCGGGCCAAGACTGATACGCTGAGCAGATTGTGCTTCACCGGATAGCCATTAAATGGATCAATGGTATGAGAATACCTGATTCCATTCTCTTCATAATACTTGCGATAGCTTCCGGAGGTCGAAATGGCAAGGTCCTTCAATGAGATAATTGCCTGAACCTTTCTTTCATCTTCCGCATTATTTGCAGGTAACTCAATGCCCACGCTCCACAATCTGCCATCTGGCTTTGATCCAATGCCCAATACCTCACCCCCTACATCAATCAAATAATCATGAATTCCCTTGGACTCAAAAAAAACAGCCAGCCAGTCGGAGGTATATCCCTGAGCAATCGCATTAAAATCAACACGAATACGTGGATCCGTTTTCAGTAATTTGCCATTGACCAACCGAACCTTATGGTATCCGACCAAGGTAAGCAATGAATCTACCAAGGCTTGGTCTACGTTCCCCTTTTTTGAGGGTCCAAATCCCCATGCATTGACAAGCGGACCTACCGTGAAATCAAATGCCCCTTCTGTTGTGGCAGAAACCTCCAAGGATTTGTTGAAGATGGTTTCAAATATTTGGTCTGCCAGGACAGTTGTATCATTGTTGTTCATCCGGGAGAGGATCGAAGTTGGCTGGTAAGTGGATACTGAACTGTCGAATGCTTTAAAGAGCGAATCAACAGTTGGTTGCAGATTTTCATTGCTTGCCGAAAAATAGGTAATTGCGTAATAGGTACCCTGGGCCAAACCGTTCATCCTGTATTGTTTCAGAACTTTCTTTTCACTGCAACCGCAAAGGAAACCGGCCATCAGGCAAAAGACCACTGTCGAACAAACCCGAAAATTCTTCATCGTAACAATCATAATATTATAAAGTGTAGCGCGAACCAAACTGCTTTATTCCAGAAATCAGCCCATAAGCTGGACTGGCTCTCCAGTTTTCCGGGCCCTGATCATTTCCCGCTTACCCGGAGGTCCCGGAATTCTTTCAACCTGGAATCCAACAGATTGTAAAGTCCTTCTCACAACGCCTTTGGCACAGTAGGTGACAAGCACTCCGTTTGTTTTCATTCGTTCAAAAAGCATCCCAAAAATTGATTCCTGCCACATTTCCGGTTGCTTTTCCGGAGAAAATGCATCAAAATAGACCAGATCCGCCAAAGGTAATTCAGCGGGAACAATTTCCAAGAGATCTTTTTCAATTTTGTGCAATACAAATTGGGCATTCACAATGACATCTGCATTCCAGGGAGCAGCGTGCAACAAAGAAAAAAGCTGTGCATTGGATTCCGGGCAAAACAGGTTATAGCCTAACTGGTCCACTACCTGCATGGCCAACGGATACTTTTCCAATGCAACATAGCGAATTTGCTGTAGGGATTCCAGACCGGCAATTAAAGTAAGCTGACAATTTAGACCTGTCCCAAAACCGACCTCCAGTATCGTCACTTCTTTGTTGGTAACAGCTCCCAATCCGGCACCCACAAATACATGCGTGGATTCCTGTACTGCTCCAAAAGTTGAATGATAATGCTCATCCAGTTCATTCAGGTACAAGGTTGATGAACCATCCAGCGTCAGCTTAACTTCCATCTTCATCTTTTTGATCCGTTTTGGTATCGAAAAATTCCTGCCTGATCCTGGTAGGCAAAAGCCTGATAAAATCAATTTTCCTGCTGTTTGAAATCGTATACGATGGATGTTTTTTCATCCAAAAATAGAACCATCCAAAAAGCACAACCCCCTTGAGAACAGAGGTTAATGTAATACTCCACCATACTCCTGTAATTCCAAATATTGCCGGTTGAGTAAGATAAAGTGCCAGAGGAATTCTAAGTCCGGTCAAAACAATTCCAACCAAAGATGGAGGAATGGTTTTCCCGAGACCATTGAAAACACCTCCTGTAGTAATCTCTGCGCACATAAAAAACTGGGAAATGGCAAGAATTGAAAGATACCTGACCCCCAAGTCTATAGCCTCCTCTTCCCGAAGGAACAAGGTAAATATTTCTTTGCCAAAAATCAGAAAACAGATGGTTACCAAAATGCCGATTCCTCCGCTTATCGTGATGGTGGTGTAAAAACCCCTGAAAATCCGGTTCCACTTCCCTGCCCCAAAATTCTGACCTGTAAAAATACCAAGGGCCGTAGAAAAACCACCTGCAGTCATCCAGCTAAGCGCTTCAATTTGTGCACCTACACTCTGCACCGCAATTGGCATGGCACCCCAAGGGGCGATGATCCGGGCCAAAGCCACGGCAAACGAGGCAAATAAGATACTATGAAGGGCGACGGGTGATCCTAGCAGAATAACTTTCTTTACAAACTTCCATTGAAAATCCAGACGCATTTTTATTTTCCCCAATGCACTTTTCCCACTACCGATGGTAAAAAGGAACAGTATAAGTACGAGTGCCTGGGAGATTACCGTAGCAATGGCGGATCCATCTGAACCCATTGCAGGAATAGGCCCCCATCCAAATATTAGCAAAGGATTGAACACGACATTGGCCAATAGGCCAACGGCATTTATTCTGAAAGGCAATTTTGAATTGCCAGTGCCATTGATAATTCCAGAAAATGTTGGATTGGAATAATAGAGCAATGATCCTATCGCGATGATACGGATATAAGAGATCGATGCAGCCTCCACCCTACTGTTGTTGACATGGAAAAATGAGACCAGTTCATCGGCAAAAATCCAGGTAAACAGGCCATAAACAACTGATAATAAAGCAACCAAAGTCACAGCATTGATTGCAAATCGTTCCGCTCTTCCCCTATCCCCGGCCCCAAGGGATTGCGAAACACCAACTTCAGCACCAATTCTTCCGATCAGCATGAGTGAGACGCCAATCCAGGAAAAATAGGAGGCAATTCCAACTGCCGCGACGGCCTCACTGCCAACCCTGCCCAACCAGAGCATGTCGGTAAGGTTGTAGGCCATCTGTACAAATGATGTTCCCAGAATGGGCATGGTCAAGCGTACAATTTGGCTGGTAATGGGTCCTTCTGTGAGGTTTTTCAAAGTGAGCTAAAGTGACTAAAGTGAGCTAAAGTGACCAAAGTACTCAAGAACAAAACACCCAAAGCGTGGAGACCACAACCATAGGCACTTTAGTTCACTTTAGTCACTTTAGACATTTCTCCCAACGAAAGTATATCTAAAAAAGCTATTTTTACTATGTAAAAACAAAAATAAAACAGGGAGACCAATGCTTGTAAGGCTTTACGATGAAAATCCCAATCAAAAGGAGATTGACAAAATTGTAGAAATGTTGAAAGATGGAGCTGTAATCATCTTTCCCACTGACACAATTTATGGTATTGGTTGTGACATTACCAAATCCAAGGCGGTGGAAAGGGTGGCCAGAATCAAAAATGTGAAGCCTGAGAAAGCTGATTTCTCCTTTATCCTTTACGATCTCAGTCAGATTTCCGATTATTGCAAGCCCTTTTCAAATTCGATCTTCAAGTTATTGAAAAAAAATCTGCCTGGTGCTTTCACTTTTTTGCTTCAGGCAAATTCAAATGTTCCCAAACTATTCAAAAATTCAAAAAGAAATATTGGCATCCGCATCCCTTCCAACAATATCATCCGAACCATTGTGAAGGAACTGGGACACCCTGTTCTCTCTACCTCCGTACACCATGACGATGTTGTTTTGGAATACATTACAGATCCTGAACTGATTGATGAAAAATACGGTCATCTGGTGGACCTCGTAATTGATGGCGGTTATGGTGACAACAAACCCTCTACCATTGTAGATTGCACATCTGGTGAAGCCGAAATAGTGAGGCAAGGCAAGGGATTGCTCCTTGAGTAGCTTTTGTCAAAATAATTGCAACGCAGCTCAATTTCTTTACCCCGAGATTTTGATGTAAAGGTTATCCTGATAGCTTTGTCGACAAACTGAACCTTTTGCTCCATTTTCGACTGATTGTACTCTTCCATTTCCAGTGCTTTGCAGAAGAAGACGATCTTTGGGGAAGATGCATCCGTGACTAAATATTTTCCGCTTTTGAGATCCTTTAGCCAAATCAACTCTGCTGGTACTGCCAACTCCCTACTTCCTGAGATAACCATCCCTGATGGTCTGAGATAAAGCCTGATTCCCTCAAAGAACAGAAGAGAACCCATCATGCTGCAATTTTTGCCTTGCAGGCGCAATGAATCACCAAGTGCAAACATTCCTGCCTTGTGAATACTCCACCGGCCCAAATAATTTTTCAGATAATAATCCAGCCTTTCAGGCTCTTTCACCTCCCTGTCGTATAAAATTAGTATGCTTCCACCACCGTTGAGCAGCAACATCCGGGGTCCCCCGATGTTAAAAAAGACAATTTCAACCTTGGATAATTTGTGGTAATTCTTGACTATTGATATGGTTACCATGACAATCATCGCCAATATGGTTCCTTTCAATAAAAGTAGCCTTCTGCTCTTGAAGAAGTAATAAAACATTAGTATGCCCAAAAGGAAGACAATGATCTGCCACAAGGATGGATAAAGGTTTTTGATAATCGCATGAGGCAGTGAATCCACAAAGTCAACAGTATATACCACCAGTCTGATTGAACAATCCAGCAGGAAGGCAACCAGACCAGAGAAAAAGGAGGAGATAAAATGAAGGAAGAGCACCACAAAGGAAAGATACAGGATCATAGTCACCAAGGGTATTACTACCAAATTGGCCAGCCAAAAGTAGACCGGAAACTGGTGGAAGTAGAGTAGGGTAAAAGGCAGGGTTCCAAATTGAGCGGCAAAAGTAACGGACATCAGCAACCAGATCTTGTCGGCAATCCAGTTTTTAAAGTAACAATGCTTGTACAGTAGAGGCTGAATAACTACTATGGAGAGCACGGCAGCATAGGAGAGCTGAAATCCGATATCACCAAGGATGGATGGCGTCCAGGCTATCAACAGGAATGCTGAGACTGCCATCGAGTTGAAAATATTTGAATTTCGTTGCAAGGCCCTTCCAACCAGAACGAATGAGAACATCAGTGTTGCCCTCATGATGGATGCAGACATTCCGGTAATCAAAGCATAAAACCATATCCCCGAAAGGAGAAGAAGTGTATACAAAAGCAACCCCAGTCTTCGGGATTTCAAAAAGCGCAGTAGCAGGTCGAGAATAACAAATACCAATCCAACATTCATTCCAGATACCGCTAGCACATGAATGACGCCAGTATTGGTAAATTTCTGAATAGTCTCTTTGTCAACTTCACTTCTTGCGCCAAAAGCGATGGAAGCCACCAAAGGAACATTATTGGCGTGAAGTCCGGAATGAAAGAGGATTTCAATCAATTTTGCCCGAACCAGCTGGGCCCTACGGTAAATATTGAAATACCCGGCTCCTTGCAAGACAAATATCTGATCTTCTTTCAAAAAAATACGGTACCCAATATTTTTTGCATTTAAATACCGCCGGTAATCAAACTCATATGGATTACCCTCATTTTCAATCAGCTGAGGCTTACCAGAGAAGCCTATTACATCCCCTGGCCTGACTGCACCTGCAACCGCTGTCTTTGGTAGATATAGGAGAAGTTTCTTGTCTGTGTGGATGAATTGGCAAACAAGCAGGTAACTCTTTGCCTTTCCTTGGGGAAATTCATCTGCCTCTACAAAGTATCTCTGATCAGGTAGTTGTGCAAAATCTTCTTTCTGAAGTGATGAACGGACGTAACCAAAACAGACCATGGCTATAAATAGCGAAAAGCCCCAGAAAGGTTGGTATAAAAAGCCTGTTTTTCTGAAACAGAACAGAATGATCAGGAATGCCGGAATAAGTGCAGCCAGCCACAATTGTGGGGATGAATGGCTATATTGTTCAATACCCGCACCTATGCAAAGCGGAACAAGCAACCAAAGGAAAGGAGTTCCATGAATTTGTAACCCATTACGAGCCATGAGAGGGATCTATTCTCCTCAAGTTACGGCAATTCAGGGAGAAAAAGAAGAAACTGCGTTAAAAATGATGCCAAAGCCACATCATTTTTTGGCGCAATTACATTAGAAAAAGAAGTTTGGTGCTATATTTTTGGTATCCTGACCCTATAGGTCGCAGATGTAATGCCTTTGGATATGTCAGTAAGCTTCCTTTTCAGTAATCTCCGTTTCAGGGGTGAACAGTGGTCCGTGAACATGACCCCATCCAGGTGATCGTATTCGTGCTGCAGAACTCTTGCAGTGTATCCGGTATATTCCTCATCGTGGGCAGAACCGGATGGATCAAGGTATTGAATTCGGATGTAGTTCTTACGAAAAATCTCTTCGTGGATTCCTGGAATACTCAGGCATCCCTCCTCCATCAGCTCCTCATCCCCGCTGCGTTCCAAAATTTTTGCATTGATGAAGGCCTTTTTGAATCCGGTCAAGCTAGGTTCATCCTTTGCCAATGGAGTGAGATCTACGACAAAAAGCCTTATAGGCAATCCGATTTGTGGTGCAGCCAATCCGACCCCTTCCGCATTGTACATGGATTCAAACATGTTCTCGATTAACTCAGGGAGACCTTCATAGTTAAGGTCAATATTCCCGGCTACCCTTCTCAATACCGGATCCCCATACAATGTGATTGGCAAAATCATACTTATATAAATTTTTTTTGTTCTAGAAATGATTGCAAAAGAATAGTTGCACTTACACCGTCGATGGTTCCCTTGTCTTGACGCTGCATTTTTCGCAATCCTGCATCAATCATCGATTGGAAAGCCATTTTTGAGCTAAATCGCTCGTCCACCAGACGGATCTCCGTTTGATATTTCTGCTGAAACTTCTGCACAAACGGATTGATATACCTCAATGCCTCTGAAGGTTGATTGTTCAATTGTACTGGATATCCGATTAATACCAGATCAACCTGCTCCATTGAAAAATAGAGATCCAAAAATTTCCAGATCTGTTCAGCCTCAACGGTTTCCAACCTTGTTGCAATAAGTTGCAATGGATCAGTCACAGCCACTCCTACCCTTTTCTTACCGAAATCTATGGCCATGATCCGTCCCATACCTTCTATTGTTTTGCCCCGCAAAGATAATGGTTTCCAAAATCTTAAAAAAATCAGGTTGTACCTGTAATTATTTAATACAACTTAAGACACATTTAACAAAAGGAAACGTTTTGCGTGTAAAATGTTTCCGATATTTGCAGCCGAAAATAACATGTACAAATTAAAATAATGGAAAAGTCAGATGCACAAAATGAACGATTTCAGGAACTGGTAGAACCAATCAGGGAGTTGTTCTATGCATATGGGCTAAAGAATATCAGCATGGACGAACTGAGCAGCAAACTCAGTATATCCAAAAAAACGCTTTACACTTTTGTTAAAAACAAGGAGGAACTAATTGAAAAGATCTTTCTCTACGAAGAGACAAAGGTACTGAAGATCAGTGAAGAGTTTGATAGTTTACCCATCAATGCAATTGAAAAACTACTAAGAATCAGCCAGTACATACATGAGGAGATGAAGCGGATCAATCCGATGATTCAATTTGAGATGAAAAAATATTACGGCCACATTTTCGATGCTTACCTGGAGAAAAAGCGGAAGTTTGTTTTCGAGGGGATGAAACTCAACATTGAACAGGGAATAAAGGAGAAAATCTACCGGGATGATATCAATGTCAACCTCGTAGCCACCATTTACCTGAACAGCTTTGTTGAATTACACAATTCTGACATATGCAAAATTTTGGATATCAACTTTCTTCAGCTCTTTGAAGTACTGTTTGAGAACCATATCAGAGCCATTTCGACGCCTGCTGGCCTAGCCTATTTCGAATCGCGAAAAAATGAAATCACAGCGTACATTAACACAATTAAAAAATAACCATTATGTCATCATCAAATCGTTATCAATTTTTGATAGCATTTTTACTACTTATGTCGGGTGTTGGGGTATTACAAGCCCAGGATACCCTGAAACTCACTTTGCAGGAATCCAGGCGACTGGCCTTCGAAAACAATACCAACATCCGGAATTCCAACCTGGATATGGAGATTGCAAGAAAGAAAATTCAGGAAACTACTGCAATTGGATTGCCACATATCGATACGAAAACAGCCTATACCTATTTGCCGGTTGTACCTACGCTGCCTCCGGGAACCATGGGACCCGGCACACCCGCCATTGAATTGGGGGTTAAGAACAATGTCACCTTCGACTTAACTGCCTCGCAGTTGATTTTTAACGGTTCCTACCTGGTGGGGTTGAAGGCTGCCAAAACACTTTACCAGCAATCGAACGAAAACACGGAGAAAGTTGTTCAGGATGTGAACGAGAGTGTGATCAATACCTATTACCTCATTCTGGTTGCCCAGGAGAGTATGAAGAACCTTCAGCAGAACCTCGACAACGTCAACAAAACGCTCTACGAAATCACAGAGATGAACAAACAGGGGTTTGTAGAAAAGACCGATGTCGACCAACTAGAACTAACAGCCAACAACCTCATGAATGCCATGAACCAGGTAAAAGGCAATCTGGAAATGGCCAACCGGCTTTTCAAGATCATCGTTGGTATTGAGGTAAGCAAAACAGTAGTATTAACCGACGAACTAAAGGCCAATAGTTCTTTGCCCCTGAATGTTGCTTCTCTAATCAATGCTCCCTTCAACATTGAAAGGAACATCGATTACCGGTTGATATTGTCGGCCGCTGATCTAACCCGACTGGATTACAAAAATGCCATTGCAGCCTACATGCCAATTGTGTCAGGATTTTACCAGCATACAGAAAAAGCCAACAAACCCTCCTTCGATTTTTCCATGAAGGATCTGTTGGGCATCAATTTGAGCTTGCCAATTTTTAGCAGTGGTCAGCGTATGGCCGCCGTATCTCAAAAGAAACTGGCGGTTGCCAAAATGCAAAATACCCAGCAACTTATTTACAACAACCTGATGATGCAAGCCGACCAGTTTCAGACAGATTTAAAACTAAAATATGAAAAATATGAAATTCAGAAGAAAAGCTTGACGCTTTCTGATGAAATCTACCAGCGTACATTGGAAAAATACAGAAACGGGGTCTCTACCAGCATCGATCTGACAGGTACCCAAAACCAGTACCTTACGGCCTTGTCCAGCTACTACCAAAGTATTTATGATCTGGCTACCGCGAAGACCAAACTGGAAAAGTTGTACAACATCAACCAGGAACTAAAATAAAATAAAACAATCAATTGATTCATTATTAATTAATTGAAATACATAATACTTCAAAATTAAAAAACACAAAAAACAATTATATGAAAAACGCATTGATCACCATGGCTATCCTTGCCACATTGGTCGCCTGCAACCAGGGCAGCGACAAAAAAGAAGAATTGACAAAATTGAAAACCGAGCATGAGCTTATTTCGGCAAAAATTGCCAAGCTTGAAGCCGAAATCTCGCCTGACCAGCAAAAAGCAGAAAAGGCGCTGCAGGTTAAGGTTACGAAATTAGAAATCGCACCTTTCAATCATTACGTTGAAATCCAGGGAGTGGTAGACGGTGATCAGAACGTTTCAGTAAGCCCCCAAATGGCTGGGGTGGTAACGAATGTTTACGTGAGGGAAGGTTCCAATGTGAAAAAAGGACAAATTCTTGCCACCCTGGATGCACAGGTGCTGAAGCAGTCGGTACAGGAGGTTCAGACACAATTGGATATGGCCAATATCATCTTTGAGAAGCAAAAAAACCTGTGGGACAAGAAGATCGGCAGTGAAGTACAGTACCTTCAGGCAAAGTCAGGCAAGGAGTCCCTTGAGCGGAGAATAAAAACCCTGGAAGAGCAGATCGCCATGGCCAATGTTGTCTCCCCGATCAGCGGTTCGGTGGAGAGCGTTCCTTTGAAAGTGGGTCAAATGGCCTCACCGGGTGTTCCAACCTCTGCAATCAGGGTTATCAACATGTCATCTGCCAAGGTTACAGCTGAAGTCTCTGAGAATTTTGCCTCAAGAATCAAAAATGGCAACCAGGCATTTGTCAGATTCCCGGACCTGGGGCAGGAAATTGAGACAAAATTGAGCTTCACCAGTCGTTTCATCGATCCTTCGAACCGTACTTTCAAGGTTGAGTGTCGCTTTTCGACCAATGAATTTGAAGTGCGGGCCAACATGATTGCCTATGTGAAAATCAAGGACTATACCAACGAAACCTCGCTGATCCTGCCAGTCAATATCATACAGAGCAACCAGGAGGGTAAATTTGTTTACGTTGTTGCCAGGGTTGGTGACAAAAATACCGCTGTTCGCAAAATGGTAACTACCGGTATGGATTACAATGGAACCACGGAGATCACTTCAGGTCTGGCTGCAGGCGATCAGGTAATCACCGCAGGATACCAAAACCTGAAAGAGGGCGTAGCCATCATTTTCTAACCGACAAATAAAGATAGTATGTCAAAAGATAAAAAATTTATCAAGGAGTTTTTTGCAACCAGCTGGGCAGTTGATAACAAGACGAGTGCATATGTTCTTGCCTTTATCATCTCCATTCTTGGATTGCTGAACTATTACCAGATCCCCAAGGAGCAGTTTCCTGAGGTGATCATACCCTACATCATCGTCAATTCACCCTATCCGGGAACTTCACCCGTCGACATTGAGAACCTGGTGACACGTCCTTTGGAGAAACAGCTGAAATCCATTGCCGATGTAAAAAAAATTACCAGCAATTCTGTCCAGGACTTCTCTTCCATCGTGGTTGAATTCGATCCAAGTGTTGCAGTTGAAGCAGCCAAGCAGCGTGTTCGGGATGCCGTTGACAAGGCCAAAAGGGATTTGCCCAGTGACCTGCCCGATCAACCGCAAATTATGGATGTCAACCTCGCTGAATTTCCTGTGATGTACCTCAACATCTCCGGAAATTATGACCTGGACAAACTGAAAAAATTTGCTGAGATTATACAGGATAAAATTGAGGGGGTCAAAGAGATTACCCGCGTCGACATCGTCGGAGCCCTGGAACGTGAAATCCAGATCAATGCCGATATTTTCAAAATGCAGGCTGCCAGGGTGACTTTTGCTGACATAGAGGGTGCCGTATCCCGGGAGAACTTGACCATTTCAGGGGGTACTATCACCATGAACGGTACAAAAAATACGGTCAGGTTGCAAGGCCAGTTTGAAAATGTCCAGCAAGTGCGCGACATCGTCGTGCACGCTTCAGGCGGAGCCTACATCAAGCTGAGCGATTTGGCACAGGTAAGTGATGACTTCAAGGAGCAGGAGAGCTTCTCCCGTCTGGATGGAAAAAATGTGATTACCCTCAACGTAATTAAAAAAAGCGGCGAGAACCTTATCGTTTCCGCACATACGATC
>CAZVTL010000106.1:0-12420 GCA_964630075.1 uncultured Tangfeifania sp. | reverse complement strand
CAATTGGGTAATTTCATGAGAGAAACCCCAGAGTAACACAGAGTTGGAAAATCGCAAGCGATTTTCTCTCTGTGCACCTCATTTTTTCCTCAAGTAATATTGCAGCAAGCGGCAATTTCAAAACTAATTTAATTTCATTGTAGAGTTACAAATCCTCTGTGTAAGAATTTTGAACAAGCTTAATTGTTTCAATTTAACAGGTATCGCAAGGCACGCAAGGTAACGCAATAAAAAATCAACTAACAAAACTATCAGATGGCAGCAAACGAAGAAAAAACGCTATTCACCCCTTCGCAGGAGGTTGTAGACCAGGCCAATGTCAAAGAGTACGATCAGCAGTACGCCTATTCTCTCGAACAACCGGAGGCTTTCTGGGCCGGGCAGGCCGAACAGCTCTCCTGGTACCGGAAATGGGACAAGGTGCTCGACAAGAGCAATCCTCCTTTTTTCAACTGGTTTCAGGGAGGTAAGACCAACATCATCCTGAATGCCATTGACCGCCATTTGCTTTCGGCTACCAGGAACAAGCTGGCAGTGATCTGGGAGGGTGAACCAGGCGATACCAGGACCTTCTCTTACCATGCATTGAACAGGGAAGTCTCACAATTTGCCAATATTCTGAAGAGCATGGGGGTAAAAAAGGGGGATGTGGTAACCATCTACATGCCCCAGATTCCGGAACAGCTCTTCGCGATGCTGGCATGTGCCAAAATCGGGGCAGCCCACAGTGTCGTCTATGGAGGATTCAGCCATGAAGCGTTGGCCGACCGCATCAACGACGCCAACAGCAGGGTAGTCATCACCGCCGACGGCGGTTACCGGCGAGGCAAGGTCGTCGAGATGAAGAGTGTGGTGAACAAGGCGATGGAGCTCTCCCCAACTATGGAAATTTGTATCACTGTCAAAAGGACAGGCATTGAGGTCTACATGGAAAATGACAGGGATTACTGGTACCACGATTTGAAATCGCTACCCATTGCTTCCAACAAATGCGAGACAGAGGTAATGGATTCATCGGATATGCTCTTTTTGCTCTATACATCCGGATCGACCGGCAGGCCCAAGGCCCTGGTGCATACCCATGGCGGTTACAGTGTCTATACCGCTACCACCCACCGCATGGTCTTCGACATCAAGCCGGAGGACCGGTACTGGTGTGCCGCGGATCCGGGTTGGATCACCGGTCACAGCTACATCGTCTATGGCCCGTTGATCAACGGGTCGACCATCATGTTGTACGAAGGGGCTCCCAACCATCCCTATCCCGACAGGTGGTGGAAAATTGTGGAAAAATATGGCATCAACATCCTATATACTTCACCAACCGCCATTCGTGGCTTGATGCGATTCGGCGATTCGTGGCCCAACCGCAACGACATCAGTTCATTGCGGTTGCTTGGATCGGTAGGGGAACCTATCAATGCAGAAGCCTGGAACTGGTTTCACAAGGTGGTTGGACGGGGAAACTGTCCGATCATGGATACCTGGTGGCAAACGGAGACCGGTGGCTTCGTGATTGCCCCACTGCCCATTACGCCGCTGAAGCCGGGTTCTGCCACCAAGCCCTTCTTCGGCAATGAGCTGGCCATCGTCGATGATGCCGGCAAAGAAGTGGCTGCCGGTGAAGAGGGAACCCTCGTCATCAAGACCCCCTGGCCGGGTATGGCCAAATCGGTATACAACGATCCCCAGCGATTCATCTCTACTTATTGGGAAAAATACAGCAAACAGGGGTGGTACCATACCGGAGATTCAGCCAAGAAGGATGAGGATGGTTACTACTGGATCATTGGAAGGAACGATGATGTGATCAAGGTAAGCGGATACCGGTTGGGTTCTGCCGAGATTGAGGGGGTGATGGCACGCCATCCCGCCATTGTGGAGTCGGCCGCCATTGCGCTGCCCCATCACCTGAAGGGCAATGCGATCCACATTACTGCGGTACTCAGGAACAATTACAAACCAAGCAAAGAGTTGGAGTTGGAGCTGATGCTGCACATGGAAGAGCATCTTGGTAAAATTGCCCGACCCGAAACAATCCAGTTCGCGGAACTATTGCCCAAAACAAGAAGTGGCAAGATCATGAGGAGGTTGCTGAAGTCAAGAGCCATGGGTCTTCCCGATGGTGATTTGAGTACGATGGAAGAGTAGAAAATATTTGTAAATTACGAATTACGAATTGTGGATTATCTTATCTTTGGAAAGTTGTGGCTATTTTACCCTCCGGTCTGTCGTTGTCATGGATTGCCAATCTGTTAACCAATTGCACAGAAATGGGAGCGTGTAGTTAAATTCATTGAGATTTAGTGAGATAAATGAAATGGTCTGAGGACGACCGTTCGGGGATCAGAATCCCGAAGTCAGGCAGCTTTCAGGCAATCCAAACTTCAAAGACATTTCAAACTTTATAAACACTTCAAACCAGATTAACAAATGACAAGACGCATCATCGGAATTCATGAGAAGCTCCCATTACTGGAGAGTTTGCCCCTAAGTCTTCAGCACCTGACAGCAATGTTTGGCGCGACGATCCTGGTTCCCATCCTGCTCGGGATTGATCCCGCCATTGCCCTTTTGATGAATGGAATCGGAACATTGATCTACTCCTGGGTTACAAAGGGAGGTATCCCCGCCTACCTGGGTTCGAGTTTTGCCTTTATTGCTCCTACTTTATTGATCGTCAGTACTTTTGGTGATTTTGGCAATGCCCAGGGTGGTTTTATATTCTTTGGTTTCTTCTTCATCGCCATCTCCTATGTGGTCAAACAATGGGGCATCAAATGGATCGATGTGGTGATGCCACCCGCCGTGATGGGTGCTGTTGTGGCCATCATCGGACTTGAACTCGCACCTGTAGCGGCACAACAGGCTGGACTGGCTCCATGGCCTACAGCAGTGGGTCAGGTTGTTCCTGCATTTAGCGTTGATCCAAACGTGCTGATTGTTTCCATGTTTACCTTGTTTGTCGGCATTGCCGGAAGTGTCCTCTTCCGGGGTTTTATGCAGGTGATTCCGATCCTCTTTGCGGTGGTAGCAGGTTACCTGCTAGCATTCTTCATGGGAATGGTCGATACTGCTGCCATTAACAATGCGGCCTGGATCTCCCTTCCAAAATTCCATACACCGGTATTCAACCTTAGCGCCATCATCATCATCGCTCCCGCCTGCATTGTGGTACTGGCCGAACACATCAGCCATCTGATTGTCACCGGAAAGATCACCGGAGAGGATTTAATGGCCAAACCAGGTCTCCACCGCTCCCTTCTCGGGGATGGGATTAGCAACATGTTGTCTGGACTTACTGGTTCCCCCACGAACACGACATACGGTGAAAACATCGGAGTCATGGCAATTACCCGGGTCTATTCTGTCTGGGTGATCCGGGGTGCAGCCATTCTGGCCATCGCATTTTCAACCATTGGCAAGGTATCTGCCGCCATCTCAACCATTCCGACACCGGTCATGGGGGGGATCACCATTCTGCTGTACGGGGTGATTGCGGTGCAGGGCTTCAGGATGTTTGTGGAACAAAAGGTTGATTTCAGCAAGAACAGGAACATGGTACTGGGTGCCATTACATTTGTCGTTGGTGTGAGTGGTGCTGCCATCAACATTGGATCGGTCCAGTTAAAGGGTATGGCATTTGCGGCCATTATCGGGGTGGTCCTGTCATTGATTTTCTGGATGTTGGACAAAATGGGCATCATGAACAAGGAGTCGTGATTGATTGCCGGACTTTCAAGGGAATCATACAACATATTTAAAAATTGGCTGTCATACGATAGACAGCCAATTTTTTTTCTATAGAATATTCAGGTAGTTTCTGCAAGGCATATCGCCCATTGACACTGAATTCTTGTTGGAAAATTGAAGTTTGCGGTAAACAGTTCAATGAATAATTAACAGACTCTCGAGATGAACAATGATTTGTCAGCAGCACAGCAGTCCATCGTAGCGACATGTGCCGATTTTGTCAGAAAGGAGCTGGAACTGGGTGAAAAAGGGCACGACTGGTGGCACATTGAACGTGTAAGGAGAAATGCCTGCCAGATTGCTGCCGGTGAAGCAGTCGATCTTTTTGTGGTGGAGCTGGCTGCTTTGCTGCACGATATTGCCGACTCCAAGTTTCACGATGGGGATGAGGAGATTGGTCCGGAGAGAGCTACCCGATTTTTGAATTCACTGATGGTCGAACCCTCCGTTACGGAACATGTTGCGGCGATCATACGTAACATGTCTTTCAAGGGCGGAAATCAGGTATCGGATTTTACCTCCGCGGAACTGCAGGTGGTACAGGATGCCGATCGCCTCGATGCGATGGGTGCCATCGGAATTGCCAGGGCATTCCACTACGGTGGTTTTAAAAACAGGTTGCTCTATGATCCTGCTGTTCTGCCCAATTTGAAGATGACAAAAGAGGAGTACAAGAGGAGTGACGCACCCACCATCAACCATTTCTACGAGAAATTGTTGTTGCTGAAGGATCGGATGAATACCCCAACCGGGAAGGCCCTCGCTGAACAGAGGCACATTTTTATGGTGCAGTTTCTGTCGGAGTTTGAACGGGAGTGGCAGGGGAGGTAGGACTTAGGAACTCAGGGACTGAGGGACGGTGAGGAGAGAGAAGGGAATGATGGCAAAATGACGGAGGGACGGAGAGATGGAAAAAAAATGGATAGAGGTTTTGTGTAAGTAGTTGTTAAACAAATAAATTCAAGATGAAAAAAATCATGATGTTCGGGGTAAGGAGAATCTTAATGGCTTCAATAGCCACGGTTTTCACGGCATTTACTGCATTTGGTCAGGGTGGATCGGCAAGGGAGGGTAACGCGACCATTCCGGAAGAGGCTTTCAAGGTATTGAAACCTGCATGTGTTGGTTGTCATTCGAATGAGGGAAAGGATAAACCAAAGGCTGCCCTCAATTTTTCGACATGGGATCAGTATACCTCCATGGAAAAAACCATGTTGGCCGCCTCCATAAAAGAGGAGGTTGCAGAGAAAAAGATGCCACCTAAGCGCTACCTGGAATCTCATCCGGAGGCAGTGCTGAATGAAGAACAGATCAATCTGATTGTTGCATGGTGCAATTCCCTGAAGGCTAAACCATAACTTATCCTTCCTATCCTGAATGACCACACCATCCCATCGTGATATCTGGCAAATTGCCGGACCGGTAATGCTCAGTTTGCTGGCGCAGAATATCGTTGGCGTAACTGACACCGCCTTTTTGGGAAGGGTGGGAGAGGTCGAACTGGGAGCTTCTGCCATAGGTGGTGTATTTTACCTTATTCTCTACATGGTCTGTTTCGGCTTTGCAACCGGTGTCCAAATCCTTATTGCACGCCGGTACGGGGAGAAGGAAGATGCCTCCATTGGCCGGATTTTTGACAATAGTTTCTATTTCATAGGCCTTTTTTCGTTGCTGGTGACCACTGTAGTTTTTTTCTACGGTTCTTCTTTTTTGCGACTTGTCATAAAGTCGGAGCCGGTGTATGAGGCAAGCTCCATCTACCTAAAATACAGGGTTATCGGATTGTTTTTTGCTTCATCGGCACTACTTTTCCGCTCTTTTTATACAGGAATTTCCTTTACAAAATACTTGAGCATCAGTGCGGCCATCATGGCTGTTTTGAATATCCTGCTGGATTACCTGCTGATATTCGGCCATTGGGGTTTTCCCCAGATGGGGATCAAGGGGGCTGCCATCGCCTCCTCCATCTCCGAAGGATTTGCCTTGTTGTTTTTCATTTGGATCACCTCAGGAAATCATAAACTAAAGCGATACCACCTGTTCAAACTTGTGAAACCTGACCTTGAGATTGTAAAAAAGACCCTTGGCATCTCCATTTTCGTCATGGCACAATTTGTGCTCTCCTTTGGCAGCTGGTTCGTATTTTTCATGTTGGTCGAAAAGATGGGTGAGCGTTCATTGGCCATTTCCAACATCATCCGTTCGGTATACATTTTTCTGATGATCCCCGGATGGGCATTGTGTACCGTAACCAGCTCATTGGTCAGCACCGCCATGGGGGAAGGAAAACCCGGGAATGTTATGCCACTGATTTTCAGAATGCAGAAATTCAGTCTGGCAGCAATTGCTGTGATTGTTCTGCTTGCTGCCCTGGTACCCAGAATGGTGATCTCCATCTATACCAACAATCCGGAGCTGGTGGAGGCCACGATTCCCTCCTATTACATTATCCTGGGAGCACTGGTAATCTTTTCAGGCATGAGCGTGCTGTTCAACGGGGTCCTTGGGACAGCCAACACCAAGATCTCACTGGGTATTGAAGCCATCACCCTGATGGCTTACCTGGGATTTACCTGGCTGGCCGCCGTGCACCTGAAACTTTCCATTGAGGTAGTATGGGTAGCCGAATATATCTATTTTTTCCTGATAGGATTGCTATCACTTTGGTACCTGTTGAAAGGCAACTGGCGCGCCAAAACAATCTGAGCCTCATTTCCACATTTTCAGATTTCCACATTTAATACCTGGTTTTGTGTTTGATCAGCAATCTCAATGCCTGGTCATAGGTGATGTATTTCCAGGTCCAGTCGAGCAATACAAAGATTTTGTTCTTTACCCCAATTATAGAGAGCAGGTGTACGATCGACCACAAGATCCAGGCAAAGTAACCCTTGAACTTCCCGAAAGGCAGATCTGCTACGGCAAGGTGGCGTCCCACAGTCGCCAATGACCCCTTGTCGCGGTAGGTAAAGGGTTTCAACGGGCGATTTCTTTCCATCCGCCTGAAATTTTCTGCTATGAGGCCGGCTTGCTGCATGGCTACCTGGGCCACTTGCGGATGTCCGTTGGGGAAAGCTTCTTCCACCATGAGGGAGTTGTCTCCAAGGGCGAAGATGTTGTCATATCCCTCCACCTGGTTGAAGCGGTTGACCAACAGTCGGTTGTTTCTTCCATAGGAGCCATCGGCGAAGCCTGCTATTTTGCTGGAGGTGACCCCTGCAGCCCAGATGACATTTTTTACCTGGATGGACTCGTTGTTGGGAAGGGTGAGCAGCCTGTCGTCATAATTCAAGACCGCTGTATTGGTTCTTACCTCTACCCCCAATTGTTCCAGGTATTTTTTTGCGGTGGCTGATGCATCCTCTGACATTCCTGCCAGCAATCTCGGAGATGCTTCAAAGAGCATGATCTTCATGTTGTTCATGTCGAGCTCCGGATAATCCTTGGGCAATACATATTTTTTCATCTCGGCCACTGCGCCTGCCAATTCTACCCCCGTCGGTCCGCCACCAATGATGGCTACATTCAGGTAGGCACTGATCTCCTCTCTTTTCTCCTTGTTGAGGGATTTCTCGAAGTTTTTAAGGATTCTGTTTCGGATGAAGAGTGCATCAGGAGCCGTTTTCATTTGCATGGAGTTCTTCTCAATGGCCTCATTTCCGAAGAAATTGGTTTTGGCCCCGGTAGCAAGGATCAGATAATCATAGTTTAAGTGTCCAATATCTGTTGCAATTTCCTTTTTTTCGGGATGGACGGCCTCCAATTCAGCCATCCGAAAATGAATTTTGGTATGCTGAAGTACTTTTCTCAGGGGGAAGGAGATGGCGCTGGGTTCCAGTCCAGACATGGCTACCTGGTACAAAAGCGGTTGGAAGAGGTGGTAGTTGTTGCGATCGATCAAAACAATTTGGAAATCGAATTTGAGCAGTTTCAGGGCCAATTTCAATCCGCCAAATCCCCCTCCCACAATTACTACCCGTTTGGTGGAGGGCTCAGGAATATACAATATTTTTGATGTTACCGACATGTCATACTTGTTCGTTCATGAATTGTAACGGATTACTCCCTCAAATGTTCTTCTTTCAGCGTTAATAAATTGTAACCTTTGTGCCATTGCTATCTCCTAAGTATAAGTACTATAAAAGTTATAATTTGTTAATAACCAGGAATCGTTATGAATTGCATTGGATGAAAGATTACTTTTGTATCCGATAACCCTTTCAAAGGGAACCAGGATGGTCATATGGTAAAACTAAAATGAATAGGATATGAAATCAAAATTGATTGTTGTGCTAATTTCAGTGGCAATTCTTTCTTCCTGTGTTAGTTCAAAGAAGTTCAAGAGTTCGCAAAGTCAGTTGGCAGGCGAAAAAGCGGCGCATGCCAAAACACAGCAGGAGCTCAAAGCGTGTGAAGCGCAAAAGAGAACAGCGGATACACACATTGTAGAACTTCAGTCACAGGTTGCAGCGACCAAAGATCAGAATACCTTCCTAAAGGAGAACAATACACAGGCATTGAAGCAGTTGGAGAATCTCTCCGTGATCTCCAGTTCGCAGGCCGAGAGCATCAAAAAATCGATGGAGAACATGGGACTCAAAGACAACATGATCTTTAGCCTCCAGTCTTCCCTGGCCCAGCGTGACTCCCTGAACATGGCGCTGGTGATGAATCTGAAGGGTGCCATTGGCAACCTGGACGACAAGGATATCAATATCAAAGTCGACAAAGGGGTTGTATACATCGATATTTCAGATAAGATGCTTTTCAAAAGCGGAAGTTACAACATCACCGAACGTGCCATGGAGATCCTGGGTAAAGTTGCGATGGTGCTGAAAAACCAAAAAGACATAGAATTCATGGTGGAAGGACATACCGACAACGTACCATTCCAAAGGGGTGAACTTGTTGACAACTGGGACCTTAGCGTTAAGAGGGCTACGGCTGTTGTACGGGTCTTGCAAAACAAATACGAATTGAGTCCATCCATGATGACTGCCGCCGGACGCAGCGAATACCAGCCCATTGGGGCCAATGATTCACCGGAAGGGAAGGCGGCCAACCGTCGTACCCGGATTGTGATCCTTCCCCAACTGGATCAATTCTTTAAATTGTTGGAAAGACCAACGAAGTAGGAGTGGTGGACTGAGGGACTTAGAGACTAAGGGACTTAGGGACTGATGGACTAAGGGACTTAGGGACTGATGGACTAAGGGACTTAGAGACTTAGGGACGAGGAAAAAGAGATGATCTTTGCAGGTCATCTCTTTTTTATTGGCTGGAATTTGGATTCAGGGCAAATTGTATCTGTTCAGGGAGTCGGGGATCAGATGATTTCCCCTGGTGGCAAAATTGTTTTTGGCCTTGTAGTTGGCAAACTGTTGTCGCAATTGCTCGGTACGCTCGGGATTCATTTCGGGCTCGATGTTCATGTTTGGATAAATCCTGTAAAGGGTAGATCCCGATAGTAAATTGTCTTCACCAATCCAGTCCATCATCTCACTCGTATTTCGCATCAGTGGGTAATTCTGTAAATTCCGGTAGGAGCGGTAGGTGTCGAGTCCATGTCCGATCCAGGAAGTGACTGTTGGCAATGACAGGTTCAGCCGGTTCTTTAAGAAGGAGAGCAGCGTAGGTGTTACATCGTAATGCGTCACCAGGGAGGAGAATTTTACGCCTTTTGTCAGGAGCGGTGAGTAGATGACGAGTGGCACATGAAACCTGTCAATTTGCGTGCTGATGGGTATTTCAGGCATCCTATGGTCGCCAGTGATCACGAAAATGGTGTTTTCAAAGCTTTTGAGCCGGCTAAATTCGCGGAAGAAGTAGCTCAGGGCATCGTCGAAATAGAGCATGGTCGCAAATTGTGCCGTATAAAGCCGGTTGTTTTTTTTCTCTTCTTCCGAAAGGTTGATCTGAGCCATCCGCTTTTCAAAAAGTTCATTGTAATGGGCTTGGTTCGGAACCTTAAAGGGGTTGTGCATCGAAAGTGTCAGCAGCACATCCACACGCTTCTCCCGTTCCTGTAATTTCAGATCAGAGAGGTACTTCCGGAAGATCTCCCGGTCACCATATCCCCACGAAAAGCCATTGCTGTTGGAAGGGAGTTGTTGGTAATCTTTGCCAAAATCGTTGATGCCGACAATTTTGGAAGTGCCCTGTCGTTTCATAAAGTATTCCATGGCATCAAAAGTTGGATCTCCCCCGTAATAGAAGGCTGAATTGTAGCCGGCCCTGTTCTTGAGCAGGCTTACCAGGCTCAAGTGGTTGGGCATATTGTTCCTGAGATCGGCAAATCCCTTTTGTCCAAACGGGAGGGAGGCCAGCAGGGAGGGGATTACCCCAAAGGTTCGGCCGGAGGTGCTCAGGCAATTTTCCCAGTAGAGGCTCTTGCTCATGAGCGAATCCAGGAATGGCGTGTAACTCCCAAGGTAGGCATCGTTGCCCGAATAGGCCCTGCCAAGACTCTCCACGATAATAAATACGATGGAAGGGGCTTTGTCTCCTTTTTTGAAGAAGGGGTCGAGCACATCCGGGGTATTTTCGTGGTGGAGGAAGGGAAACTCTTCGCTGAGGTAGGTGAAGGGATTACCCTGCTTTACAGCAGGTAGAGGTTCGGATACCTCCGGGGTACCGAAAGTGGAGGTTATTTTTTCGCCTGCACTATCCTTTGGATCAACAAGCCTGCGGTCGAGGCTGGACAGGTCTGTTTCATCCGGTGCAAGGTCGTTTTGAGCAGGCTCTTCATTGTTTAAGGCAAATTTACCGGAGTTTTTATTCTGGGTATAATATTTTAAAATACTGCCGGTGAATAGATTGAGTTTGTTGGCGGCTATGTTCATGACAAACTCACTCTTGTAGGTTGCCGGATCCGGGTTGAACCTGGAGGATGGCAAGAGTGCAAACAACAGGAAGAGCATCATCAGGGTCCTTATTCCGGAAATAACCTTGAAGTCTGAATATTTGTAAAATGCATAGAAGGCCAGGAGCAGCAGCATCAGCAGGGGGATCAAGGTGGCCGCACTCAATTCGCCGGAAGCACCGACCGTCTGTTTGATCTCCTCCATCGAATAACCCAGGATATCCGAACCCAGGGGGATCTTGGTGGTTGAGAAGTATTGCAGCAGTACTACCTCCGACACCACCAGCAGCACCGCAAAGAGGGTAAAAAAGATTCGGGCTGATTTTTGACTGTAGTGGTCGATCACCATAAATGGGATCAGCAAAAACAGGGAGAATCTCAGCGACAGGATGAAGTCAAACTGCAACCCATAAAACATTTCAAGCGCACTTCCCGCAGGATATCCGGCCTTGGTTGCAACAAAAACCAGTTCATAGATCCTTACCAGGATGACCAGGCCGGTCATGAGCATGGTGAGCGAAATGAATCGCCTGAAGGATTGGCGGATCATATACTGGAGTGGCGGTGTGTATTCCATACAGGCTGATTAAAAGGATCTTTCAATTCCAAAGTCAAAGGAGTAGTTGAGCAGATAGCCCAGGGTGGGGAACTCCTCGTTGGAGAGGCTGAATCCAATGTTTGCGGTCCATACCTTGTGGAAGAGATGGTTGTATTCGACCCTGGCCGATTGTGACTTGAGTGTCAGATAGGTGGATGTTCCATCCCCATAGCTCCTGTCGTCGGGTGAAACGCCATAGCCAAGCCTTAATCCGATGTAGTTTTCCGGATCGGAGAAGTACCGGCGAGTTTGGATGGAGCCAGAGACAGATGTTCCCGTCGAAGAGGGCGTTACATAGGACCTGAGAGAAATCCAGTAATTTCCGGCATATTTTCCCACCGATCCGGTAAAGATATAGGTGCTGGAGCTGGTAAAGTAAAGTGCCCGCAAACCCAGGGATCCCTCAAATGCTTTGGGGAAGCTGTGGTACCATTCCGCCCCTGTTCTGAACTTTGGAAAGATGGAGAGCTGCGAAAAGCCCACATTCAGATAGGCATAGTTGTTCTCACTGATACTGGGATAGGCATCTGCTTCATACTGGAAACCTTTGGTTCCGAATCTTTCGGCCATGTTGACCCTGCCAATCACCGAACCCAGGGAGGTTTTCCTGTTGTAGGAGAGCGCGACCAGGTGCCAGGGATCGCGGTTTGCCTCTTTTTCAAAATAGTCGAAGGTATAGGCAAGCTTTACCCTGTTCTTTTGCTGGGAAATCCGGATGGTGGAGAGTTTGTTGCGTGCATCCGCATTGGCGGGATTTTTTTCCAGTAATCTCTCCAGCTGTTCGACCGCCTGGTCGTATTGCTCCATGGCATTCAAAATCTTTGCCTTCTTGAGCAAAAAATGTTCATCGCCGGCATCCTTCGCAAGGATGATGTCACAATAGCGGATGGCCTCAGGGTATTTCTCATCCCAGTATTGCACATCGGATATGGCATCCAATGCATCCCAATGGGTTGGATAGATTTTAAGCACTTCTGCCAGCACCACCCTGGCGGAGTCGTATTGTCCATCCCAGGCATAGGTACGTGCCAGGAGCACGGCAACATCGGCGTCAAACTCTTTTGCGAGAATTTTTTTGCAGAGCTCCCTGGCCTCCTTGCGCTGTCCGTTGTAAGCCAAATCCCTGGCCTCCTGGTAGGATTGAGCACTGGCAAGGTAACCTGAAAACAGGAGCATGATCAAGGCAAGTGTAAAGCCGGATGACCCC
>CAZVTL010000105.1:407-12503 GCA_964630075.1 uncultured Tangfeifania sp. | reverse complement strand
AGGCGGCCAGTGCCACAAAAACAATGGCAGTATCTACCCAAATCAACATTTGCCCGATTGGTATCCGGGTATATTTCGTGAGGATCATGGCCACAATGTCGCTTCCTCCCGAGGTTGCCTTGGATTTGAAAATCAGACCAAGTCCGATGCCTGTGAGTACTCCGCCAAAGACACAGGAGAGCAGTACATCCTGCACCAATGGTGCATCACCGACTTCCCGCATCAGGGTGATTCCATCCATGAATATGGATGAGGAGACAAAACCGTAGATGGTTTTAAAACCGAAGCGTGGCCCCAACATCTTGATGCCAATATAGGTTAGTGGGATGTTTACCAGTAGGTTGAATAGACCTATCGGGAATCCATCCGGCCAAAGTGCCATCCCCTTGGTAAGGTAATAAAAGATGATACCCAAACCATATACTCCTCCGGGGACGATTTTATGTGGAGTTATAAAATAGACGTAGCCCACTGCCATGACAAATGAGCCAATGGTAATCATTCCGTAATCAAGAAACCACCTGGTGGAAAATATTTTCTGTGTGGACTTTGCTATCATGGAGAAAGGTTTGTCTAAAATTAGGAAAAATTAGTCAGAGGTGTCTCTTTTGGCAGTTCACTGCAAAAAAAAAGGTTCCTTGTGAGAACCTTTTTTGTCAACCAAATGTGATTAAAATCTTTTCTCTTTAATACGGGCTTTCTTACCTGTAAGGCTGCTCAGATAGAACAATCTGGTACGTTGAACATGACACATACGATTGACTTCGATCCCATCGATAAAAGGAGAAGTCATCGGGAAAATACGTTCAACACCTACGTTTTCCGACATTTTGCGGACGGTGAATGTTTTGGTAGTTCCGGTTCCCTTGATTTGGATGACAGTACCTTTGTAGTTCTGGATCCGCTCTTTGTTACCCTCGACGATTTTGTACCTTACGGTGATGGTATCACCCGGGTGAAATGCCGGAAACTCCTTTTGTTCTGCTAAAAACGCATTTTCAGCAATTTTAATTAAATCCATTGCAATAGTTTTTACTTGTTTGACGAACGCAATGTAAACAGTGTCCAGTTGTTTGCTGCCAGAGATTGCGTACGGAAATCGGGTGCGAAAATAGGTATTATTTTTCTCAGAAAGAAATTTTTGGAGAAAAATTGTTTTGTGTCAATTCAGTTGAATACAATGGTTTTAGAATCCAAGTTTTGATCTGATATCCTTGGGTACGGCATTTTTATGGACCATAATGGCGGTCGTCTTGTATTTGATGTAAGGTGCTGACGCATAGAAATATCCATCATGACTGTTGTAGGGTCCCCAGGAGTTTTTAATTTTGTAATAAAGGGTGCCATTCTGATCCCTTGCAGTTCCTACCAGGTGCATGGCATGATCGTCTGTGGTCTCTTGTGAATCAAAGGCAACTTGTCGGATCTCCTGGGTGATCTCCCTCTCTTTGCCGGGTTTTTCCAGTTTGTATAGTGTTTTCTCTTTTTCAGTTTCAGAGAGTTTCTCCCATTTTGTAATTTCGGCATCCTTCAGTTCCTCCCTGTTGATATCCGGCACAACAGCAACACCTTTCTGGGAAGTAAGGAACCCTTTTTCGCTCACATCTGCTGCCCAACCTACCGTGTAGCCATTTTCAATTGAATGGTCTATAATCGACTGAATATCATCCAAGGGTACATTGTAGAGTTTTTCCCAGAGCCAATTGTCCGGAACTTCCAGAACAAATTGCTGGTAGAAGGGGTGATGGCTAAATGAGGTAATTTCTACATAGTCGTCCGGTTGGATGCCACTGCAGAAATCAGACGCAAAGGTAGCCGGGGTGTACTTTTTCTTCTCGTATTTGAAATCATCCGGTATTTCCCCAAAATAGGCATCTGCACTTTTTTGGAACGCGATGGGCCACGCAGGCGACAATTTCCGGTTTTTGTTTTGAACCACAGAGACGACCAAGCTTTTCAACAGATTATCCACCTCCCCGTGTACATGCTTCTTCTCCCCGTAATTTAAACCGGGGTAGTTGGATTCAGGTACAAGACCGTAGTTTTTCATTACATAGGTAATGTCGTGAAGCAAGCCGCCTCCGCCAAAATTTGCATTGCCCTGCATCCTGACATAGCGTTCAGCTTTGTCGCGGTAACAGTGGTTCACCAGGAACATCTCTGAGAGGTCAGTTTCTGGTTTGCCAATCCTCAAAAGTTCGGATTCAATGAAGGAGGTACCGGCAAATGACCAGCAGGTGCCGGTGCGGAACTGATCTTTTACTGAAGTATGTGGCAGCTCCTTAATAGTTGTAAATAGGTAACTTGTATCTTTTTTCTCCTGTGCCGGAAGGGTAGTGAACCCCCAAACGAGGGAGAGAAAAACGGTGCATAATTTTTTGAGATTCATGTGTTTATATGTTGATTTTTTAATTCCGGATAATTGACACGAACATGGTAACTGTTGATCAGTTTCTCGTGAAACAGCCCTTTGAGTACCCTGATGTCCTTGAAGGTCAAGGGTGCATATTCCAATTGACCCATTTCGACTTTTTGTTTGAAAATCTGCTCTACCAGGTTACGTATGGTCTCTGAATTTTTGACGGGCAGGCTTCTGGAGGCTGCTTCAATACTGTCTGCCAGCATAAAAACAGCAGTCTCCCTGGTGGTCGGCAATGGTCCTTTGTAGGTAAAGAGTTTTTCATCGATGACTTCTTCTGGGTTGCTGTTCAGATACTTCTGGTAAAAATAACCTGTTTTGGTGGTACCGTGGTGGGTACGGATAAAATCAATGATTTGCTCCGGCAGTTTGTATTTTTTTGCCAGTTCCACCCCCCGTTCCACATGGTCAATGATAATGGCTGCGCTCTCCTGGCAGGTGAGCATGTCATGGGGATTGATTCCAATGGTCTGATTTTCTATGAAGTAAATGGCATTGTCGATTTTGCCAATATCGTGGTAGAGCGCCCCCGCTCGCACCAGCAAGGAGTTTCCTCCAATTTTTGCTATGGCCATCTCGGCCAGATTGGCCAGCTGCAGGGAGTGGTGCATGGTTCCGGGAGCCTCCATGGCCAGTTTTTTGAGCAGTTTTTGGTTGGAAAAGGTAAGCTCAATCAAGGTGATGTCAGACACGAAGCCGAAGGATTTTTCAAGCAGATAGATCAGTAAGTAGGTGATAAGGGTAAGGGTAGCATTAAGGGCAAACCATTTGATCTTCAGCCAATCAATCCCCAATAAATTTGCTTCCTGAATCAGGGAAATCGCGATGTAAATGACCGAATAGGAGAGGAATACAATCAACGCAGTTAAAATTAACTGCTCTCGTTTCTGCATTTTATTCAGACTGATTACCGCGATACTGCCAACCGTTATTTGTAGCAATACAAACTCATAACCATTTGGAACGATGAACCCAATGATGAGTGCTGCGATGGTGTTGACAAAAATGGCCACCCGGGTATCCAAGAAAGTCCGGATGATCAAGGCCAGAACTGTAAACGGGACAACGTAAATGTCAATTGTTCCATATCTTATGACCAGGGAGCAACCGACGATCATGGTACTCATCGTGATCAGAATAAATGCGACATCCCGCTTGGATCTTATCAGTTTTCTCCTGATATTGAGCAGGAAGAGGTAAAGTGTGAGCAGAAGCATACTCACCAGCATCATTCTGCCCAATACTGTTAAGATGTATTTTGAATTTTCACCCCTGGTTTTTTCATAGGTTTTCCGCAACGATTCCAGGATGGTGAAGGTATTGGCGGAGATGATATCACCCTGGGATATGACTCTTTCTCCTTCCTGGACGATGCCGTAGTTGGTGGAGAGGTTCTCTACCAATTTTTCTTCAATCTGCCTGTTCCGTTCCAGATCGTATACCAGGTTGCTGGATAGGTAGTTTTCAGGCTGGAAGCTGTCGAGGAAGGTTTTTGAATCTTTAAATTGAACCGAGAGTTCATCCAGTCTGCTGCGCACCTCATGGTAGGCACTTTTTAATGAAAAGAGGGAGGCGAGCTGGGTGGTACTGCCAATGTTGTTTTTCAGAATCTTCAGTTCATTCCTTCTGGAAGCGTTTGAACTGTTGATAAACTCCTGTTCCAGGATACCCACAGCATAGATATCCTTGTAGAGTTGCATGATCCTGTTCTTCAAAAGGTTCTGCTGTGCACTGTTTTTTGATCCTGTGCTGTTTATCTGGTCTAAAACCTTGCTTAAATGTCTCATTTCCCTTTGCGTGATGGTATCCGCAAAGACGAAGTAGGGTACAAGTTCTTGCAACATGGAATCCTTTTCGAAGGAGATTTCTGATTCGGATTTTTGGATGGCGAAATTGTAAGGAGCATAAAGTGTCGCATGCAGCCATGGACGCCCTTTTTGGTATTCATACCTAAATCGGGCATCTTGCGGCAGTGAAAAGTAGAGGGCGATACTTGTTAGAAGAAAAAGAGCCAACAGAAAGAACCGGTGTACGGTTTTTGGGCTGATTCTCTTTCTTAAAGTTTGCTTCATCCGATTATTTTTTGTTTTTCCAAAGCCAGGCAAGAATTGCGAACAATCCGTCTGTTACAACGGATTTACTCATCCAAATGCGTGCTCCAAATACAAATATTTCTATCTTTGGGTAGAATCAAAAATAGTAAATTTTTAATGAGATACGGAATCTCGAATCTTAGCATCGTTCCGGTACGGACCGATCCGAGTGAAACCAGTGAAATGTGCACCCAAATACTTTTTGGTGAGCATTATAGTATCACTGAGGAAAACAAAAAATGGTGCAAGGTTAAGCTCGATTTTGATCAGTATGAGGGCTGGATTGACCTTAAAATGGTCAATGAGATTGATGAAAAGAGCTATTTGCAATCGGTTCAGCAACAGTTGGCCATCACCACCAATCCATTCAACATCGTTCAGCCTGAAAAGGGATATGGAAGTTTCCTGGTGGTTGCCGGGAGTTCACTCCCTTTTTACAAATCAGCCAGCAACAGCTTCAGGATTGGATCTGAAACCTATACCATACAGGGGGATAAGATTTTGCCGGTAAAGAAAAATGTCAGGAATGTTTTGATAGAGAATGCGCTGAAGTATTTCAATTCTCCCTATTTATGGGGTGGAAGATCTCCTTTTGGGGTCGACTGTTCAGGTTTGTCACAGATTCTTTACAAGATGATTGGTATACAAATACCCAGGGATGCCGGCCAGCAGGCCTTGATGGGGGAGAATATCACCTTTGTGGAGGAGGCACAACCCGGAGATCTGGCCTTTTTTGACAACGAAGATGGAAAGATCGTCCATGTTGGGATCATTTGGGAGAAGAACAAAATTATTAATGCTTCCGGCAAGGTGAGGATTGATAACATCGATCATTTTGGAATTTTCAACATCGATACGGGCCGATACTCTCATCAGATGAGGCTGATGAGAAGAATCATACAGGGGAATGATTAAACACCAGGAATGATTTTAGATTTTGGATTTTGGATTAACCCTTCCCAACCACGAATTGCGCCCTTCGGTTTCGCTCAGGTACCGTCCCTTCTTTCCCTGTTTCCCTGTTTCCCTGTTTCCCTGTTTCCCTGTTTCCCTGTTTCCCCGTTTCAAAACACAGTAGTCCTATCTCCTGGTCCCTAAGTCTTCTAAGTCCCTAAGTCCCCCAGTCTTTTTTTGACTCGTTGATTTTTTGATAATATCCACCGCTATCGGGCCCTCGTTGAAAAGCAGATCCAGGATGCCCAGATTGGGTGTAAAGCCAAATTTTTCCTGAAAGACCTGCATGTAAACCACCGGAATGAAATTTTCATCGTGTACCTGGTGGCTGGTTTTGGGATGAATGGCGTAACGAAAATCCGTTGTCCCAGATGATATTTCACCAGGTGAAGTGAAGAATTCAGTCCGTATGGTTGTGCATTTCAGGTTCATTTCCGCCAAAACAACCTGCTGGATCTCCTCGTTGAAGTCGATCAGGTACCTCCATCTTTTTTCCTGGTAGAATGGTTTCAGGCTGTCGCAGTAATACTCAAAAAAGGGTGCATTGTTGTAGGCTGACAACAGGGCTCTCCAGTGCAATTTTTGCCACGGATGGTCGTACGAGATGGCAACATCCCGGAGAAGCCTTTTGGAATTTGATCCTTCGGTAACGGGAACCGTCAGGTTTTGTGGTCCGTTTGCCGAAAGGATGGTGGTGCGGTTACGGTAGGTCTGTTTCAGAAAGTGCTCGTATAGTTCAATACCGACTTCCTGATAAGATAGCAGTTTTGTATAGTACTGAACAGGCGCCAGATAGGCGCTGCTCAGCAGTATACTATTTTTCCGGGATTCCATTTAAAGGGAAAGTCGGTTATTTGACCCCCATGAAGAAGCGGTTCCAGCGGATTTTGGAGAGGAATGATTTGTTTTTGTCGAGGGAGAGCCAGACAAAGGAGGCTTTTCCTACTACATGGTCCTCAGGCACGAAACCCCAGAATCTTGAGTCAGCCGAGTTGTAACGGTTGTCACCCATCATCCAGAAATAGTCCATTTTGAAGGTGTAATCCTTCGCCATGGCACCATTGATGTAGATTTCCCCATTTCGGACCGCAAGGTCGTTCTCCTCATAAACATCGATGATCCGTTTGTAAAGAGGTAGATTTTTTGTGGATAGTTGTATGGTTGTACCCTTTTTTGGTACCCAGATCGGACCAAAATTGTCGAGATTCCAGGTGTATTGTTCATCACTGGGGAAAATACTCGGATCACGTTCATCTTTTGACCAGCCGACCTGCTCTTTGCTGGTGACAAACTTCATCCCTTCCAGTTTTTTGTAATTTTCTGATGTCAGGGAAACGACCAGTCTGGAACCAGAACCTTCGATGTCCTCAGGAGTTATATCCAGTTTTTCCATCGCATTCGGGTTGAGGGAGTTACCCTGTATGGTGATAAGGTACTTGTTCTGGATGCCCGGAATCTCTTTTTGTAATTTACCGTTGACATATACCTTTCCGCTTTCAATTTTAAGCGAATCGCCAGCGATGGCAATGCAGCGCTTGATGTAGTTTTCCCGCTTGTCGACAGGTCGGTAGATGATGTCACCGAAAGAACGTTTGTCTGACACCACCCTTTCCCTGCCATAACTCCGGACCAGGTCATAATAACTGCGCTCCTGCATATTGGTACATACGGTATCTCCTTCGGGGAAGTTGAAGACCACCACATCGTCGTTCTTGACTTTTCCAAATCCGGCCAGTCTTCTGTAATCGTTGTGGATCACTTCACTAAAAGAGCGGGTAGCGGCTGTAAAAGGCATCGTATGGTGCACAAACGGGAAGGCAACCGGGGTATTGGGCAATTTCGGGCCATAGGAGGTTTTGCTTACGAAGAGATAATCTCCCACCATCATTGATTTTTCCATGGAGGAGGTCGGAATGGTATAGGCTTCGATGAAGAAGAGCCGAATGAAGGTGGCTGCGATCACAGCAAAAATGATGGCATCGATCCATTCGACCACTTTGGTTTGACGTCCGTTGACCGGATTTCTTTTTTTCCAGAAGGTCCAGTTGACTTTTTCTGTAATGTACATGTCGAAAATGATGCCGACTCCGATCAACCACCAGAAGTTACCGAGCCAGATTACCCAAAGCAGGTACAATCCTGCTACAATACCAAATTGAATCCATTGACCCCTAGAGATGTTTTTAAACATATTGTATCAAGTTATAATTTTAACATATCAGACATGGTGAAAATACCCTCTTTGCCGTAGCAAAACTCTGCGGCCAAAACGGCTCCCAAAGCTAATCCTTTTCTACTGTAAGCGTTGTGTGTGATTTCGATGCAATCGATTTCCGAATCATATTTTATGGTGTGCAATCCTGGATAGGGGTCTTTTCGAACCGGTAGGATCAATAGCTGTTCCTTGTTTTGCACTGGTTCAATGGTCCATGATTTTTTGGAGCCATTCTCTGCGATGATACCTTCCGCCAGGGTTATGGCAGTTCCACTGGGAGCATCCAGTTTTTGGGTGTGGTGGATCTCTGTTATGGTGACGTCATATGCCGGGAATGGCTTCATCATTCTTGCCAGGATTTTGTTCAGTTCAAAAAACAGGTTCATTCCCAAACTGAAATTGGAAGTATAGAAGAAACAACCATTTTTTGACCTGCACTCATTTTCGATGGCAACTTTTTGATCCAGCCATCCGGTAGTTCCACTTACCACAGGTACTCCTGCATCGAAGCAGATGCGGTAGTTTTGGGTCGCTGTATCAGGTGTCGTAAACTCTATGGCCACATCTGCCCCGGCGAGATTCTCGACAGTCAGATCGTGTTGGTTGTTTATGTCAATCTTGAGAACGATGGTATGGCCGCGATTAATAGCGATCTGTTCTATCTCTTTTCCCATTTTCCCGTATCCTATCAACGCTAGCTTCATGCTGCAATTTTTACAATGAGTATGTTTTTTCACAAACGAATTACAAAAGTAAGATTTCTCGGGAAAAAATAGCTCTTGAATTTTCCTGCCAGGAAAGCCATTGGCTATTGAGCTTTGATTTTTTTAAACAGTCAAAATTCGGTTACAATTGAAAGGACAATCCCAGGCGGAATTCACGACCAGGCTGCGGTTGGTCAAATGCGCTCACAAAATTTTTGTCCAACAGGTTGTAAGCTTTCAACCAGCAAGTAATATGTTGGATTGGCTTGGAAGTAATGCCAAAATCAACCAAAGAATAGCCGGGTAGTTCATGCCAAATCGTTTGGTTGTCATAATATCTTTTTGATACTGCAGTGTAAGTGAGATCAAAACCCAGGTACTTTACGGGCATATAAGAAAAGAAGGTCTTTAGCTGATTTTTGGGTCTATAGGCAATGTAATCTGAAGTGCGATTGGCTGACTTGTTTTTCGCGTTCAAGTAGGAGTAACTAATTACTGCGAAAACATTGTCTTTGGGCGAGTATTTCAACATGAACTCTCCCCCGGCAAGAATGGCAGATTTCAGGTTGATAATTTTGTAAGTTGTTTCTGTCGCTTTAACAGTAGTTATAAGATTTTTGATAGGGCTGTAATAACCACCCAGCTGGATCGTCAAGTGGTTGTCAAGGAAGAGGGAGCTGACACCTGCGTCAACATTGTTGCTTGTCTCCGAAATTAAATCAGGATTGGCTGAATAGCCCATTAAAATGTCTCCAAACAAATCAAGCATCCTTGGGAAAATTGATGTTCTGCTGTATCCCGCATGAATTTTATGCTTGAGATTCGTCGTATTGTAGGCTGTTGACAATTGGTAGTTCCATTCCGATAAATCCTTTCTGGCGATGCTGCTTTTAGCTAAATGGTTAGCGGGATTGTACAGATTGAAGGAAGCGCCAGCATTCAAAGAAATTCTATTTGAAAAAGTTCCCCTGTATTCAATGGCCGATAAAAATGATTTTATTTTTGTCGTTGCTGTTGTTACCCAGGTCTGGTTGTGGATATCATTTTTATAGTCAATCGAATAGCTTAGCTGATGTTGTTTTGTAAATTGGTAGGATAGGATTCCCCTTGCTCCTGTAGTTTTATCCTTCCAATGGCTAAATTGGTTTACCTTTGTAAAGGTGTTGTCCTTGTAATCGTTGATGGTATCATTTAGAAAGGTAAAATAGAAATTAGTTTCCAAACTTATTTTATTGCCAAAGGAGGAAATATTTCTTAGACCAACGATTGAGTTTTTCCAGTAATCCATTCTCCGGAATCTGGGATAGCTTGTGGAGGGAGCATACCCAAAGACTCTTTCATTGTGCATTCCTGTCAGGCTAAAATGATGATTCTTGTTTGGGGTGTAGGTAATTGTTGAAATTATCTCCATATTTTCCTGATCACTGTTTACTCTTTCCCTTGTCATTTGGGAGGGTACTGTTTCAAATTCCTTGGAAATCAGGAATGAATTGCTTTTAACCAGATTCGCAGATGCTTGAAAATGGATTTTCTTTTTAATATTGCCAGTTATCAGGGCATTGAAACTCTTTTTACCATTGGTGCCTAGATAAGAATTTAATTTAATGCCAATTTTTTCTTCCAAAAAAATTCTATTGTCAATTCGGATCACATTACCAGAAGAATTTGCCCCATAAATCAAAGATGCAGTTCCTTTTTCAACGGATATATCAGCATTTGTAAAGAAAAAACCATCGATGTTGATTCTGCCTTCTGCATTGGACCGCAAAGGAATACCGTTGAAGAAAATATTGACACGGTTTTGCTCAAAGCCCCTGACATTTAGCGTTTGTCCCCCCAGTCCGCCATCCGGAACACTATATATCCCTGGTAGAAATGTTAATCCATCGGTTATTTTTTCCGGATGCGTCAATGCTATTTGTTCGGTTGGCAAATAGCTGATGCTTGTATTTAGGTTGGATCGTTTTAGAAAGCCACTCGCTGTTATCACAATTTCCGGTAATTCGATACTTGATAGCGTGTCTTTTACAACTTGCGATAACAATTCAAATGATAACAAGCAGAGAAACAGAGTTATAGGAATCTTCATAAGATCTTGCTTTTAATGCCTGAATTAAGCCATTGCAGTTGAGGCGCAATGGCTTAATATTCCAATGGAAGGGATAATTCATTTTTTGACAACAAAGCAACCACCTTTGTAGAAATAGTAAGGTTTGGTTCCAATCCAGTTGGGATTTTTGAATTCATCAAAATAGTCGGTATTTGAACTCTGAAAATGGTAGAAGATTACATCGATTTTTTTGCTGAATAGCGCTGTGAACCTCGCATCTGCTTCAATGGAGACAAACTCAAAGTTGATATTAAGTAGTTTTCCAATTTCTGACAGAATGGCCACATTGTATCCAGCAGGACGGCCGTCAGCTGCAATATAATCAAGCGGTTTCCAATCTCCTGAGACACCAACATAAACAGTTTTTGCCCCTTCAATTTTTGGCATCGGTTCGCTAACAGGATCGTTTTCAGAGAGGTTGGTAATCCATCTGCTCTCCAATGTGTTTAAAGTGCCATTATCCTGAAGGGTTGAGATGCCTTTGTCCAAATCCTCTTTTAAGAGTTGGTCTTCGGTGCGAACGACCATGATAACACCGCCTTCTATCTTTGCAGGTACCTCAATCATTTTTAATGTCTTATCTCTCTTCAGCATATAGTTTGCGCAGAAGTTCATCGTGGGAAAAGCATCGATCTTCCCGCTGGAAAGTGCAGTATATACATCCATTCCACGCTTAAAATAGACAATTTCTTTAGGTTCTGCCCCAATAAGCTTGTAAACCATTGTCTCATAATTCTTTGTCGATGCACCTGAGGCCAAGGCCCCGATTACCTTCCCTTTCAGATCAGGAATAGAATTGATTTTCTCTGTTTTAGTGCCTCCGCAACCACTTAAGGTAACTGCCAGAATGGCAACAAATAATACTGTTGTTACTTTTTTCATGATGTTGATTTTAATTAATTGAATTCTTGTTCCAGCTTTCTCAATTTGATTAATAAAATATAATGTGTCAATGCATTCTGCAAAAGTGATTTTGGTCCTCTGAAGCTTGATCTAGATTAAGTCTTTTAAAATGAATACTATAAGTGGAATTTATTAAATTTTCCTACCATAAATGTGCAGTTTAGAGATCACCTTTTTTATAGTTTGACATGAACCGTATTTAAATCCTTTTCATAATGGTGTTCATATTTTTTGGACATTCTGGTGATGAGGTTCATTCCCAGGTTGTCTGGGTCTTCCTTTTCAAAATGAAAAGGGTTATAATTATTCGCCTGGTAAGTGACCACCACCGTAGTTTCGGTTGTTTCATCTGAATAGGAAATGGTAATTTCAATGGTGGGTGTTGCATTTTTAAAACAGTTTGCAAATATGACCAGAATCAACTCTTCCAGGAAGAGTTGGATATGATATACCTGTTTGGCTCCAAGGTTGTATTTCTGACAAAAAATTTCAATTTCGGCATTCATTTTTACATGGTCGAAGCTTCTTGACATAATTTGGTAATTGAATACCTTCAACCTGTTGATAAATGCCTTGGTTTTTTCTTTTTTTGGATGGTCAAAAATCTCCAAAGGTGTTCCCTCTTCATAAATTCCTCCTTCATCGAAGTAAAAAATTCGGTTGGCTATCTCTTTCGCGAAATTCATTTCATGGGTAAC
>CAZVTL010000105.1:0-397 GCA_964630075.1 uncultured Tangfeifania sp. | reverse complement strand
AGCAGCGTTAGCCCCATTTGGGTTAGTTTTCTGATGATCGATAAAACCTCGCTGGTCATGGTTGGATCCAATGCCGAGGTTGGCTCATCAAAAAGTATTATTTCGGGCTCCATCGCCAGACTTCTCGCGATTGCTATTCGCTGTTGCTGGCCACCTGAGAGTTGATGCGGATAGGATGTCGCTTTTTCGGCCAGACCCACCAGCGAGAGCAGTTCCATTGCCTTTCTTTCAGCGTTGATTTTGATTTGCTTTTTTACCAATCGTGGAGCCAATGTGATGTTATCCAGAACATTTAAATGCGAGAAAAGGTGAAAACCCTGGTAGACCATCCCCATTTTTTCCCTTATTTGGTTGATGTTTACAGCTTTTTGTGTAATATCTACTCCGTTGATAAAAA
>CAZVTL010000104.1:0-12571 GCA_964630075.1 uncultured Tangfeifania sp. | reverse complement strand
CCGGTTAATGCCCGAAAGGGAGTGCAAATGTAAAGCGTTTTTTGTTCTTATACAAAACTTTTAAAGGTTTTTTCTAAAAAAATTTAGCCTTACGGTCGCCGCTGTAATTCCTGTTGGAATTCTGGTTGCGACATTCAATGAACTCTGTTTAAAAAATTCCCAGCCTCATTGGCTGTTTTCCTTCCTTAAACGTGGGTGCAAAGATAGAGAGTTTTTCTTTCCGGCAATACATATGCGAGTTTTTTTTAGGAAAAAGAATGAATAAAATTCATAGTATTGAATTTCAGTTGTTTAAATAAAAAAAGCCGGTGTAAAACCGGCCTTTTTCGCAACTTCCAAGAGTATCAATACTTGTATAATCCGATATCTTCTACCGAAGAGGAGCGGATAAACTCTGCCCTTGCCTTCACTTCCCCCTTGGCCATCTTGTTGAAAACCTGCGCAGAGCGGGTATAAATATTGTCGCGGTTGGCGTCAAGCACCAGCAAATAGCTCATGACAATGTATCCGGCCATCTCCACCATCCTGCGGGCATGCAAATCGATAAATTCATCGTCACCGGAGGCGACTACCTTATCAACTGCCTCTTCATAATCCTGGGTAAGGGAGATCAGAATGCGTCTGAATTTTTCGAGTTCGGGCTTGAGTTCTGCCTTTTCGTAGACCCTGATCTGCTTCAGATAACCTCCTGTGGTTACGCCACGGATGGCCGCTACGACCTGTAGCTGGGTAGTTCCTTCATAAATGGAGGTAATTCGGGCATCCCTGTAGATCCTCTCAACAGGATAATCCTTCATAAAACCTGAACCTCCGTGGATCTGAACAGCATCGTAGGCATTCTGGTTGCAATACTCGGAGGTAATCCCCTTGACCAGTGGTGTAAGCAAATCGGCCAAACGTTGCGACTCCTTCATCTCATTGCGTTCTGCGACTTCCAGCTTGCGCTCTTCGGATATCTGTTCGTAAGTCTTGTACAAATCAACAAACCTTGATGTTTCATACAGCAAGGTACGGGAGGCATCCAACTTGGCTTTCATCACAGAAAGCATCTCGAAGACAGCCGGAAATTCGATGATCGGCTTTCCAAACTGCTTCCGCTCCCTGGCATATTGAAGGGCTTCCCGGTAGGCAGCTTCAGAAATTCCTACCGATTGGGCCGCAATACCCAAACGGGCGCCATTCATCAGTGCCATTACATACTTGATCAATCCCATTTTGCGGGAACCAATCAGTTCTGCCGGTGCATTCTTAAACACCAGCTCACAGGTGGGTGATCCGATGATCCCCATCTTGTGCTCAATGCGACGCACAATCACGCCTCCACTCCTTCTGTCATAGACAAACATGGAAAGTCCGCGTCCGTCCCTTGTACCCTCTTCAGAGCGGGCCAAAACCAGCGCAATGTCTCCATCGCCATTGGTAATAAATCGCTTCACACCATTCAATACCCAGGTTCCCCTCTTTTCATCAAAGGATGCCTTTAACTGGACAGCCTGAAGGTCTGATCCTGCATCGGGTTCAGTCAGGTCCATGGCCATGGTCTCCCCATTCACAACCCTTGTAAGGTAACGCATCTTCTGCTCTTCTGAAGCAAACTCATTCAACGTCTCTGCGCAATCCTGCAACCCCCAGATGTTAACAAATCCGGCATCTGCCCGCGAGACAATGTCTGCGGCCATGATATAGGGCACGATCGAGAAGTTCAATCCGCCAAACCTGCGGGGCAATGTGATACCCATCAAACCTGCCTTCACAAGCGCATCAAGATTTTCCTGGGTACCCCTGGCATACTGTACATGCCCGTCTACGACCTGAGGTCCTTCGGCATCAATGCTTTCGGCGTTCGAAGAGATTATCTCTCCACTGATCTCCCCTACCACTTCCAAAACGCGATCGTAACTGTCCATCGCATCTTCGAAATCCAGCGGAGCATAATCATACTGTTCCTTGTCCAGAAAATTCCGCTCTTTCAATGAGACCAACTTGTGCATCATTGGATGATTGAGGTGGAATTTCAGGTCTTTATTATCGTTGTAAAAATTTGCCATATTGAATGATATTATTGGGATTTCCCCGATTCAACCACGATTTACTTCGTATTTAATTTATAATACTTGATCATCTTGGGTATGACCTCTGCAATATCCCCGGTAATTACATAGTCGGCGATGGCATTGATCGGCGCCTCCGGATCGGAGTTGATGGAGATAATCTGGGCAGATTCTTCCATCCCTGCCCTGTGCTGTACCTGACCTGAAATGCCGCAGGCAATGTAGAGTTTTGGCCTAACAGTAATTCCGGTCTGGCCAATCTGGCGGTCATGTTCGGCATATCCTGCATCGACCGCTGCCCGGGAAGCACCCACTTCAGCGCCCAAAACAGCAGCCAAATCATACAAGAGTTTAAAGTTCTCTTTCGATCCAACACCGTAACCCCCTGAAACCACAATGGAGGCACCCTTGATGTTGATCTTCTTCTTCTCCGTATGCCTTTCGATGATCTGTACTGCAAAGTCCAGATCTGAAACAAATTTTGATACCTCAAGGTTTTTTACCGTACCCGGATAACTGTCATTGATCTTCTCCTTCTTCATCACTCCTTCACGGACGGTGGCCATCTGGGGACGACAGTCCGGATTGATGATGGTAGCAATGATATTGCCACCAAATGCGGGTCTGATCTGGTAAAGCAGATCCTTGTAAACCATTCCGGCCTTCTTGTCTTCGTGGTCACCTATCTCCAGACTGGTACAGTCGGCTGTCAAACCACTGTGGAGGGCAGAGGAGACGCGTGGACCAAGGTCACGCCCAATGGGCGTGGCGCCCATCAGGGCTATTTGAGGTTTTTCCTCGGCAAAAAGCTTGTTCAGAATGGAGGCATGCGGCAATGTCGTATATGGCTCCAACCTTGAATCATCCGCGATGTGCAGTACATCCACTCCAAAAGGGAGAATCTGCTTCTCAATGCCTTTCAGTCCGGACCCAATTACCACTGCTTCCAGCTGGCAAGTCAACTGGCTGGCCAGGCTCCGGCCTTTTGTTAGAAGTTCGAGGCTTACCTCCGATACAATTCCCTCCTCAACTTCACAGTAAACAAATATGTTGTTCATATAATATTGTATTTTTTAGAAGTCGTTAACCGATAACATGGCTTTCAATCAGCTCTTTCATCAAATCGTTGATCCCTTCATCGGCAGTATTCAATTTCTTGGCATCTTTTGCCTGCAAAACGACATTGTCGATCTTCTTTACCTTCGTAGGAGAACCTGTTAATCCCAGTTGTGCAGCATCTGCTTTGATATCCGCAACAGTCATCTCCCTGATGTAAAGGAAGGGGCGGTTATCGTATAAATGGGTATAATCCTCTGTAGCTTCCTGCTTCTCTGTGATGGTGCGGGCATGCTTGTATTTCATCAGCATTTTGACATTGCGGGAACGACAATCCGGGGCACTGCTATTGACAGTCAGCAACATCGGCATGGGTGATTTAACGGTCTCAACACCATTGTCCAACCTTCGGCGCACCGTGATGGCTGCCTTTTCCACCTTCAAAACCTCCTCCACATAGGTTACCTGTGGCAAATTCAATTTCTCCGCCACCTGTGGACCCACCTGGGCGGTATCCCCATCGATGGCCTGTCTTCCGGCTACGATCAGGTCAAAATGCCCCATCTCCTTGATTGCCTGTGCCAGCGCATAAGAGGTAGCCAGTGTATCTGAACCCGCAAATGCACGGTCCGTCAACAGTACGCCGCTGTCAGCACCCCTGTACAGTCCTTCACGGATGATCTCCGCAGCCCTGCCGGGACCCATTGTCAGAATGGTAATGACTGAGCCCGGGACTGTATCTTTTACCCTCAGCGCCAGTTCAAGCGCATTGAGATCTTCCGGATTGAAAATTGCAGGAAGTGCGGCCCTGTTTACAGTTCCGTCAGCCTTCATGGCATCTTTCCCAACATTTCTGGTATCGGGAACCTGCTTGGCCAATACAATTATTTTTAAACCCTTCATCTGTATATAAATTGTTTTTTTAATTGCCACATGGAATAGAAGATCGGCGAAGCCAATACCCACCCAATCATTTTGTCTCCATGTGAAATAAGTCTTATGGGTATTTCATTCTTTTGGGTGGCAAATATAAAACTTCAACAAATGGTTACCAAAACGTTGCAGAGGCCAAACGGAGATAAACCTGTAGGAATTTTCAGGGCATACGGTGAAAAACCAGCCCGAACAGCTCCTGAAGTCAAATCATACAAGCCTTTAGAACATACAAATACAGCGTTCGAAAAAAAGAATACCCTTTTCTACCTCCAATAATTTAGAATGATTTTTTATTATTTACCGTACAACAGCAGTTGGTGGAGATTGTATTCCCCAATTTTTGTTGGGTTCTGCACCCATTTCAAAAACCAGCGATCCACCAAGGAGTATCTCCCCATGTGAAATCCAATTCCGATTGAAGGCTTTCCCATTCAGGGTGGCTGATTGGATATACTTATTGCCTGCTGAATTATTGATGGTCTGGATCACAAAGGTCCTGTTCGTTCCCAAATGAACTACTGCCTTTTCAAACAGCGGGGAACCAATACTGTATATTGGCAAACCAGGGCATACGGCATAGATCCCCAACGAACTAAGGGCATACCAGGAGGAGAGCGAACCCATATCTTCATTGCCACAGAGGCCACCCGGACCAGCCTTGTACAATTGCTCACAGATCTGGCGGACACGCTCCTGTGCCTTCCAGGGTTCTCCTGAATAGTTGTACAGGTAAGCCACGTGATGGGAAGGTTGGTTTCCATGTACATACTGACCAATCGTTCCAACTACCCCAACATACTTTGGAGGCGAGATATTTGGATCCATTGTAAAAAACTGATCAAGCTTATCGTTGAATTTTCGATTGCCACCAAATAGTTCAATCAATCCCTGAACGTCGTGTTGTACAGACCAGATGTATTGCCATGCATTTGACTCTGTATAGTGCCTTGAGGGACGCCTGCCAACCAGCAATGGATCAAAGTAGCGGTAAAAAGTGTGTTTTCCGATGGTGTCAATCACCTGCTCACGTCCGTCAAGCTGCTCAAGAAATGCACCATCCGCTCTCCGGGGCCGCATAAAGCCTACTGTACCATCCCAAACATTTTTGTAGTTCCTGGCACGGTTCATGAAAATATCATAATCGGCCTTTTTGCCCAACGCTTTGGCCATTTGTGCGATGCACCAATCATCATAGGCCAGTTCGAGCGTATTTGGAACGGATTCCGTTACTTTGTCAATGGGAGCGTAACCCAGCTTCAGGTAGTACTCAAGTCCTGATCGACCGGCACTGGCCGGAACAGGCGGCTTGGGCAATTCCATGGCCTTCCTTCGGATAGCCTGGTAGGCAAACTCGACGTCAAAATCCCTGAATCCCTTCAGGTAAGCATCCACAACAATGGGAATAAGATGGTCCCCAACCATGCTCTCCCCGTAAACATTTAAAAAATGTTGGGCAGGCATCCAACCAAAATCTCTGGCCTTGGCAACAATCGATTTCAGGAAATCGTTCACATGGTCCGGAGCAACCAGGGTCAGAAATGGATGCTGTGAGCGATAGGTGTCCCAGCAAGAGAAGGAGCCATAAAAATCATAACCATCGGCACGATGCACCTTTCCATCCATGCCCATGTACCTTCCATCTACATCCTGTGAAATGTATTGCGCCAGGAAGGAGTGGTACACAGCGGTATAGAAAATCTCCATTTTCTTGTCAGTCGTGCCGGAAATTTCAATTCTGGAGAGCTCCCGGTTCCAGGCATAATCTGCGGCTTTCCTCACCCTGTCGAAATCAAAATCAGGCATCTCACTTTTCAGGTTTTTCCTGGCTCCCTCTATATCCACATAGGACAAGGCAACTCTCACCATGATCTGCTCATTGTCCTGCGTCTGAAAGGAGACAAAGGCCCCGATTTTATCTCCAGTCTCACTGCTCTTGTATGGGAAAACACTGCTTCCCGATTCCGGAGTTTTGTAGGTAGCATCGAAGGTTCCATAATATTCGAATGGTTTGCTGAATTCAGCAACAAAAAAAATATTACCCCGCCCGGTACTTTTGCACCCCTCAATTTGATGGTCATTGACGACATCGACCCTCGAATTTCCTGTCGACGGAGTGGTTCCAATTTGATGTCCCACATCCAGGATTACCCGGGCATTGAGCGTTGAAGGAAAGGTATACCGGTGCATGGCGGCCCGTTGGGTGGCAGTCAGCTCTACTTTCACCTGGTTATCCTTGAGATATACCGCATAATACCCGGGAGAAGCCTGCTCATCTTTGTGGTCAAACCTTGAACGATAGCCCTCTTCAGGATTATCCCGGGTACCCGGAACAACCTTCAGCCGGTTTGAAACCATGGGCTGCAACAGAATATCCCCCCCGCTAACCATGCCGGTTCCACTAAAATGGGTATGGCTGAAACCCATGATGGACTCGTCAGAATAGGTATATCCTGCACCATAAGTCCAGCCAACTGTATGACAATCAGGACTCACATGAACCATGGCAAACGGAAGGGAGGCTCCGGGAAAGGTGTGTCCAAAAAAGTCAGTACCCAAAAAAGGATTGACATAACGGGTATAGTTTGGATGATCCTGCCCCATGACAGTTCCGGTATTACCCCATATCATCCCAATACAAATAAGGGCCACAACAAGGCAGAATCTGGGTGTAGTTCTCATCGGATGTGGATTTGTTGGTCGAAAGTTAGTAAATAATGAACGGTCAAAGTTGTAATATCTTAACCATAACTTCCAAAATAATTGCTAATATTGTTTTAATCAAAACATTGCTTTTTCATTTTAATAAATTGGCCATGAAAATATTTTTTCTTCCATCTCCACAGAATGCATTCATCAGGGGGATCCTTACCCTGGCAATTGGCATTCTCTTCCTTACCCTACCGGGATTAACCTTGAAATCAGTGGTTATGACAGTGGGCGCGATGATCCTGCTCAGCGGAATCTTCAGCCTGTTCTTCTCCAAACGAAGCAACAGAAAAGGACTGCATATCGGCTTCTCCTTTCAGGGTTTCTTCAATATTTTGTGGGGACTCCTTTTCCTTCTCTCCCCCATGACCATCGTTAAAGTCTTTGGATTTTTCTTTGGTGTAATTTTCATTTTGCTGGGGACCATGCAATTCCTTGGAGCAATTGGGACCCTGTCAAAATCCCTTTGGTCATGGATCTTCCTGGTATTCTCCGTCTTACTGGTCTCCGGCGGAGTTTACCTGCTCTCCCAACCCATTGAAAGTGCCGAAAAAATCCTCACCTTCCTGGGGGCCATCCTCCTGGCATATGGGATATTGGAACTCATTATGGCCTGGAGGCTGAAGAATATCCCCAAAGGAACACAGGCCGGGAACATTGTGGACACTACTTACGAGGAAGTCTAAAAGGGGATTTGGTGCATGGGGCAAGGGGCAAAGGGCAAAGGAATTCATTCTTTTCCACATAGTCTTTGCAAAAAAGCAATAGAGCCTTATTCACTGATAATATCAGTGCAAAGGGGCTGCCCAATCTGGACAACCCCCTCATTCGTCAGAAAATTGATTTGCTAAAAAATAGTAGTAGTAGTCGTAAATCACAAATCGCAGCTGACTTTAGACTTGAAATTCGTAAGAGTGATTTTTATTCCATGATTGATTTTTTGATTTTTTTGATGGCTGAGGCAAAAAGTTCCATCTCCTGCCTTGTTCCCAGCATTGCATGTTGCATGATCCACACTGCCTCTTCGTAACAAGCACGCTCCGTAACCGGACAATGCACCTTAGAATAGTCTATATCATCCGGAATGGCATAGCACAAGAAATTTCTCTGCTGAAAAAGAGGTTGCTTGTAGAGCGGTTCAGGATAACCCATAAAACAGGGAACTCCTTCTGCCGCAAGCATCTTCGAAAACTGAACTTTGGAAAGTCCGTTGAATTTTTCCTTATCGTATTTAAAAATGTAGATGTGGTAACTGTGCAATGTCTCCCCCAAGCCTCTGGAAAGCGGCGTAATACCATCAATATCTGACAGTAAATCATTGAGATAGCTCCCATTTTCGTGACGTGTCATTGTTTGCTCTTCCAACCTTTTAAGCTGACTGGACAGCAAAACTGCCTGAAGCTGGGTGATGCGGTAGTTACATCCGGCATGGTGGTGCTCATACCAGGCTCCACCCTCAACCCTGCCAACATTGCGGAGTGAATTCATCATTCGGAATAGCGCATCATCATTGGTCACCACCATTCCGCCCTCCCCGCTGGTGAGGTTTTTAGAGGACTGAAAGCTAAAACAGCCCGCATCGCCGATGGACCCAAGCTTTTTACCCTTGTACGCGGCACCATGACCATGACATGCATCTTCAATTACCCTCAATCCATTTTTCCGGGCAATTGCCAAAATCTCATCCATCTCACAAGCCTGACCCGCAAAATGAACCGGAATAATCGCCTTGGTTCTGGGTGTGATGGCAGCCTCTATTTTAGATGCATCCATGTTGTAGGTGCGTGGATCAATGTCTACGAAGACCGGGACACAATTGGCCTCTATGACAATGGAGGCAGTGGCAATAAAGGTATAGGGTGGCACCAGTACCTCATCCCCGGGTTTTACACCACAAGCGATGAGTGCAAGACGAAGCGCGACTGAACCGTTTACACAGGTAAGCGCGTATTTTGTGTCACAGTAAGAAGCAAATTCCTGCTCAAATTTTTCCACTTCACCCCCACAATCCGGGTTTCCCCATTGCCCGCTCCGAACAATGTCCGCTACCATATTAACATCCGTTTCATCGTAAAGGGGCCATTTGAAATCCCTTTCAACAGTTTTGGCTCCTCCATTAATCGCTAAATTCTTCATGCAGCAGTTAGATATGGTCGTAACACAGTTGTATTGTTTGAAGGGCAGACTCAGGCATACACTCGATGGGTGCCCTGTTTTGATTGATACATTTTGCAAAATAGGCAATCTCGTGGTAGAAACCGTCGCCGGATTTTCCGGAAGGAATCTCCCGCAGTTCAGTGTCTGTTGAGATCTGGATGATATCTCCCCAAGAGGATGAATATTGAATGCTCGCCTTTTCAAATCGAGCCATATAACCAGCCTGAAAAGGGAAACTGGAATGAAAAATATTTCCGCCTTCAATTTTTACATCAATCCCCTTGTCAAAATAACTCCAAAGGGCAGTAATGTAATCATGCTTGCTCAATAGTCCGGGAAGATAATTGCACTGGATGCTACCGGGTTTACCCAGAATGGAATTGACAAAGTCAATGTCATGGATGAGCAGGTCAAACAGCGCCCCTCCGGAAGATCCAAAGGAAATTCTGCGGTCCAGCCATTCTCCCCATGCCGGAACACCCGAATACCTGGTCATGGACAAAAATTTAAGCTTACCATATTCACCTGAATTGATCCATCTCTTAAGTAGTTGATAGGGAGGCATAAACCGAACCACATGTCCCACCATCAATATTTTCTCTTTTTCCCTGGCAAGTTTGATCAGTTCCTCCGCCTGTTTCAGGTCCAGACAGAAAGGCTTTTCCAAAAAGACATGTTTTCCATGTAGCAGGACCTTTCTGGTCATCTCGTAGTGAAGATCGGTATGCAAGGCGATCAGCACTGCATCCAGCTCCTCGTATTCAAGGCAATCGTCAATGCTACTGTATCTTTTGATTTGCGAAAGTCTATCCTTTTCAATGCCCTCAACAACAAAATTACCGGTAGGATTGAGCAACTTCTCTTCCAGTGCCAGGGGATTCTTGTCGACAATAGCCACCAATACCAGGTCGTTATTCCTCATGACATTTGCAGCATGGGTCATACCCATAAACCCAAAACCAAGAATGGCGACTCTTTTCATGGACTGCGAAGTTTCGTTTAGTGCAAAGTTCTTAACTTATCACTTTACAAACATAGTTCAAAACTGTCTCAGGTATTAATGACCTAGTGTCAAAGAATAATATAATTTTGTCATAATACGAACCATATCACACATCAAAGCGGCAAGAAAATACCAAACATGAAGGCAACTTATCAAAAAATATTACTGGGCGAAGGTTCCTCATTTTTAGCAACAAGGTTAATATTACCCAGATTTCATTCGGAATATCATTTCCATCCTGAATTCGAACTAAAGTATGTCATCGAAAGCAAAGGGAAACGTTTTGTTGGTGATAGCATCGAAAATTTCCGGGAGGGGGATCTCATTCTTCTCGGGCCCAACATCCCCCATTACTGGAAAAACGATGACATCCACGATCTGTCGGACCAGTTGCAGGCCAAGGCAGTGGTCGTTCTCTTCGGTGACGATTTCCTGGGTAATAATTTTTTCTCAATTCATGAAATGGCCTCCATCCAGGATCTTCTTAACAGGGCACAAGCCGGAATAGCATTTCCAGATGCCGGCAGTGGTCCGGTACCCAGGATGCTGGAAGAGCTTACGACCGCCTGCGGACCAAGAAAAATCATCCTGTTGCTGGAAATTCTGGATGAACTCGCTAAAGCAGAATCCAGAAAATTACTCACTGAAGAGTTCTTTTCAGGTACACCCTTCCCGGATGTCAACAGCCCTTCCTTTGAAAGACTGCAAAAAGTACACCATTACGTCATCAAGAATTTTCATTATCCCCTGCAGATCGAAGATATTGCACAATTAGCCAATATGACCCCACATGCTTTTTGCAAATATTTTAAAAAGAGTACCAAAAAAACTTTCATGACTTTCCTGAACGAGCTTAGAATTTGTCATGCCAAAAAGCTGCTGATCGAAAACCGTCTTCCCATCTCCCAGATATGTATGGAATCAGGATTCAACAACGTCTCTAATTTTAACCGGCAATTCAAAACAGGGACAGGCATGACCCCAAGTGATTTCAGGGGCATGTACATCAAATAAATTGGGAAATGTGAAAATTGGGAAATGTGAAAATTTCAGCAATTTTCAGCAATTTTCATCCATTTTTGCAAAAAATAAGTACGATTTACTTATTTTCCAGACTCAACATTACTGCATGAAAGAATTTTCAACCATAATGACCATTGCCATTCTCCTTGTGGGAAGCCTCCTCGCTTCGGCCGTTCCTCCTGAATCAGAAAAAGCTCGAAGGCTGCACAACTACCTAGCCAACAATCCGGAATATGCAAAAACCCTGACCGGTATGAAAACCCTACGGACCACCAGGAGACCTGTCGTTGGGATTGCTACCCACAGGGCAGCCAACGAGTTCGCACCCGAAAACACGCTGGCTGCCATGCAGATCGCCCTGGATCTGGAGGCCGATTTCATCGAAATTGACATAAGGCAAACCAGGGATGGCAGGTCGCTGATCCTGCACGACGTGAATCTCGACCGCACTACGACAGGAAAGGGTCCCGTAAAAGCCATTTCATTTGACGAAGCCCGTAAACTTTCGGCGGGCAGATGGTTCGACCCGTTCTTTGCGGAAGAGAAAATACCTACCCTGGAAGCGTCTTGCCGGCTCATTTCAGACCACAACAAAAATGGAGGGCATCCTGCCTATTTTTATATTGACTGCAAGGATATCAACGTCAGGGTACTGATCGATACCTTGACTGAATACAATCTACTTGAGGGTTCTGTATTTTACGTCAATGAGCAACAAATCGGCCAGATTAGGCAATTGGCCCCACAAGCGCGGCTGTTGCCTGGATTGAATGACCCAAAGGATCTGGACCGCCTGATCGACACCTGTCATCCTTATGCATTGGATGTCAATTGGAATGATCTTTCGAAAGAACTAACAGACAAGGCTCATGCGAAGGGGGTTAAGATCTTCTCCGATGGGTTTGGAGGGTATCAGACAGTTGAATCGTATGTAAAGGCCATCAAGGCTGGCATTGATGTGATCTCGACGAACAAGGTATCGGTGATTTGTGAAGCAGCGCAGGTGCAATGACTTTTCTAATTGCTCAGCTGAGTCCCCCCCAAAGCCTTGTAATTGCTGAAAGGATACAGACCATATATCAGGCAGTTTAACTTTGAAACCTTGTCTTCCTGTCGTCGCATCACGGAGGCCGGAGATTTTGTCCCGTTTGTACTATGGAAATAAAAGTGGGTCTTCCATTGAGGAAGAATCTTATAGTCGTTCACGACTATTTTGTGTCCATCCTTAAATGTCATTTCAATCGTGTAAGTACTGTCGAATGCGATCTTAAAATCAGCCGAAAAGTATAGATCCTTTGGATTATTTGCTGGAATAAATCTCTTTGTGGCTTTCTCTTCCGATGCTCCGTTTTTCATGGAGACTTTTACCAAGGCTCCCTCAGCAACGGTAGCATCATTGATTAAATTCCCGGGATCCTCATTTAGTCTCATCCCGGTTACGACAATATAGGCATCGGCATTGGGAAACAAATCACCGGCCTGAGGCGAACGCTGTGCCAAGACTGAAAATGTACCGGCAAATAGCGTAAACAGGAAACAAACAGCGGACCTCAGCCACCCGTTATGATCTTCTATTGTTTTCATACTCAGTTAGATTTTTAAAGTAGACAGTATCCGGAAGTACTCATTGAACTCTCCC
>CAZVTL010000103.1:0-12641 GCA_964630075.1 uncultured Tangfeifania sp. | reverse complement strand
CAATTTGTGTAATCTGTGGTAGGGATGGGGTTAATCTGTGCTCATCTTTTTTAATTGGTGTAATCCGTGGTTGACGCGGGTTCATTCGTGTCTTTCGTGGTCGGGTGGGGTTCATTCGTGACATTGGTGTAATTCGTGGCAGAGGATGGGGTTTATTTGTTGAAATTGTTTTAAATCCTCGTAATTGGCGGTTTATTTCTTTCAATTGCGGGTATCTCCGTCCAAACGACCCGTTGCGAAGGGCCAACGGCGATCATCTCCGGATTTCCTGCATTGACCGACGGCAACAGGTTGAAGGCTGGATTTTGCCAAATCAAATGTTAAAAATATTTAAGTTTGGACCGGCAATCAAGTCCGGAACCACTACATGGGATGACCAGACACCACTGGTTCCAAATCAAAATACTTTGGGTATGAATCTTAAAACCATCAACCGCGTGATGCAGACCCGTCCGGTCAATCATTTGATTTACTGGACCCTGTTTGTGCTGGTTGGCTCCTATGTCTTCAGCTACCGGCAAAATTTCCCCTATATTTTTTACCTGCTCAACCTGTTGGTACACCTCCCGGTTCTGCTCCTCTATACCTATTTTGTCATTTACCTGCTGATCCCCCACTTCCTGCTAAGGAAAAGATACCTCCCCTTCTTCGGACTGCTGGCAGCCTCCTCTGCCATAGCCTCCCTCCTGAAGATGTACGTCAGCAAGAACATCTATTTTACCCTGTTCATTCCGAAGGCACTCTATCCGGAGCAATGGTATACCGTGGATGCATTTCTTGTCAACCTGCTGTGGATCATCGGACCGGCCATGCTCTTCGCCATGACCAAATACTACAAGGAGTGGATCAGGAGCCAGGATATCTCCAACGAAGCCGAGCGGAAGCGGTTGGCCACCGAACTGCAGGTGCTCAAGGGGCAATTGAATCCCCACTTCCTCTTCAACACCCTGAACAACCTCTACTCCCTGGCTTTGAGCAAGAGTGACAAAACAGCGGTGGTGGTGGCAAAAATGTCGGACATGTTCCGATACATTCTCTATGAATGCAACGCTACGGAAGTACCGGTTTCGAAAGAGCTGAAACTCATTGAAGATTACATTGAACTGGAACAGATCCGCTATTCAGACCGTCTCTCCATCCAATTTGACAAGGAGATTGACAACCGGAACTACCTGGTTCCGCCAATGTTACTCTATTCGATCGTCGAGAACTGTTTCAAACACGGCAGCAGTCCCGATCCCGACCAACCCTGGATCAAAATCTCCTTGCGGGTCCAAAACAACAGCCTGTTATTTGAAACTTCCAACAGCATCCCCACAAGAACCAAAAAGTTCAATACGGAAGGTGTGGGTCTGCTGAACAGCAAACGACGCCTGGAGCTGATCTATCCGGAGCAACACCGGCTGACCACACGGGATGAAAACGACAAATTCTATGTCTGGCTGGAAATTACCAAACCCGAAATTCGGTTTTCCTGATCCTGCAACCGCCACCGGATGGAACAGGTCACCCTTCCGGTATACAGAAATGTGATCTATCTTTAACAAGTAAAACAGCAAAGCATGAGGTACCTGCTTCTGATAATTTTGGTTTTGTCGGTGAGTTGTTTGAACGAGAAGCAACAATCGGAGATGATCCTACGTCATTACATCGCCAAAAACACCGAACTGATCAGGAACTATGACATGGAGAGCAAGGTCGCCCTTTGGAATGTCAATCTTTCAGGCAATGAGCGTGATTACAAGAAGCTGATAGACCTGGAGCTGGATTTCAACAACTCCAACCAGAACAACCCTGACCATTTTGCACCGGATCGGTTTACCACTTTCACACAGAATGTCTTTACCAACGAACAGGATTTCAAGCTTTTGCGGAGGCTGAAAAATTCAGGTCTGGTTACAGATACCCTCCTCAAAAGGCAACTGTCCGTTTTGTACCAATCCTTCATGGGCCCACAGATAGAGGCAGAACGCTACAAAAAACTGAGATTTGCAGAGACCAAATTGTGGCAATCCTTTTTGGGCGTTGAGGTGGCATGGGAGGGAAAAAGGTACAAAGGTGCGCAGCTCGACTCCCTGCGCAGCACCTCCGACGACAGGGTCATGCTGGGGATGGTATACGAAGCCTACCGCGAAAAGGCCCGGCAAATTGCCGGGGAGATTGTGGCAATGGTAAAGATGCGGAATGAATTTGCCAGGGATTTTGGTTACTCCGATTACTACCAGCTTGCGCTGGAAACCAAAGACCAGACACCCGGGAAGATCATGAGCCTCCTCAAGGAGGTCGGGGCGAAAACCGACCAGCCCTTCTTTGAAACCAAGGCCACCATCGACAAATTGCTGTCCAAACGATACCACCTTCCGGTAACGGATCTTCGCAGCTACCATTACAACGACGAACGCAGAAGCTATCTGCCGCTTAGATTTTCGCAAAAAATGGACTCCCTCTACCGTGAAAGGGATCCGGTGCAACTGGCAGCAGCCTTTTTTGAAGGGATTGACCTCCCTGTTCAGGAGATCATCGACCGAAGTGACCTTAAATTCAGAAAGGGAAAGTCGGGCGGTACCAACGTCTACAACATCGACTTCCACAAGGATATACGCATGATGTCGACCATCCGCAACAACACGGAGGGAATGAAAAAAATGATGCACATGTGTGGCCATGCCTCCCACCTGAAAAACATCCAGGATACCATCCCTTTCCTGTTGAAAGAACCAAATTCGGTGGTCTCAGAAGGGATTGCCAGCTTCTTTGAAAACCTCCCTGCCAACAGCAGCTGGGTGAAGGGTGAATTCGGCCTCGACGAGGCAAGCAACCAGGAGTTCCGGCTGCTCTGCATGCATTACCTGCAGGTCGACAGGCTCTTCAGGTTCAGGAGGCTGTTGGTCAAATCACTCTTCGAACGCGAAATCTACCGCGATCCGGACCAAAATCTGGGGGAATTGTGGTACCGGCTCAACGAAAAGTACCTTGGAATCACCCCGCCCAGCGATCGTGACCAATCGGACTGGGCAACCTCCGGTTACTTCTCCAGTTTATCCTGCAATGTTCACAATTTTGTGCTGGCAGATCTGTTTGCAGGTCAGCTGCAGCATTACCTTGAGAAGCATCTCTTGCGCGAACAAAACAGCCAATACCAGCACAACCGCGCCATCGGAAATTTCCTGGTGGAGAAGGTATACAAATACGGAGATCTTCTTCCCTGGGAGCAACTGATCATGGAGGCTACAGGTGAACCGCTGAATCCCCTTTACCTTGCCAGTTACCTCTCGGGCGACAACTCCGGGGAGGCTGCAACAGGTAACCGGAAGCCCATTGGGGCTACTGCAGAAAACCTGGTAACAAATTAATTACCGGGAAAAATGCTGTAATTTGCATGGATCAACGCATACCAATATAAAAACGGAACCATTATGAAGACCAAATGCATGATTGTGGATGATGAGCCACTGGCTTGTGAACTGATGCGGGGACACATTGAAAAACTGGAAAACTTCGAAATCGTAGCCGATTGCCACAATGCAATGAAGGCATTGGGTGTTTTGCGCGAAAAACATGTAGACCTCATCTTCATGGACATACAGATGCCTCAGATTACCGGCATTGAGTTTCTTAAAACATTGAAGCATCCGCCAAAAGTGATTTTTACTACCGCCTACCGGGAATATGCCCTGGAGGGATTTGAGCTGGATGTGGTCGACTACCTGCTGAAACCGATCACCTTTGAACGCTTCCTGAAATCGGTGAACAAATACTACCAGATGTGCCAGGACCAGGTACAGGTGGTTCCCAATACCACCTCCGGGAAGGTCATGGAAGAGAGCTTTATCTACGTCAAGGAGAACAAGAAGGTCATCAAGGTCTATCTCTCCGAAATCAGGTACATCGAGGGGTTGAGCGAATATGTGCAGATCTATACCGAAAAACGAAAGATCATCACCAAAACCAGCATGGCCCTGATGGAGGAGAAATTGCCAACGGAGAATTTTCTTCGCATCCACAAGTCCTACATCGTGCCGGTCAACAAAATTGAGGCCTTCACCGCCAATACCATCGAAATACACGGGAAAGAGCTCCCCATCGGACGTAACTTCAAGAATGCTGTCCTCAACGCGTTGAATTTTACGGGTCCGGTGGCAGGCGTCTGATTCCTCCTTCTATATCCCGGCATCCCTTTTCCCATCTTCCTGGCATTCAGAAAATAAAAAAAGGCAGTCTTTTCAGACCGCCTTTTTTGTTCACTAACTAACTACAGTTCAATTTATGTTTAACCCATAAATCCGGAATTGAATGGAACCTTTACCTGGTTCCGCCTGCCCACCAAACTTTCTCCGTATAGACATAATTACCATCCCCATAGGCATCCGAGATGTTCTGGTTGGTCGACACATCGCTGTCGCCATAGGTAAGCCGCAACGGAAATTGGCGGGTATTGGCCAGCTGGATCACATTGTTGCCCATGGCAACCAGCCGGCGATAATCGTTGTAGGCTTCCACAGCCTCCTGTTCAAAAGAGGCGATGTACTTTTGGTTCATGATCTCCCTGAGGGGATCGGCATCAAACAGCGGTTTTACGCTGGTTGAGTAGTAGGTATTGGCAGCAGCCACGGTCGACCCAACCTTCACGAAGGCGGCCTCCAGCGCGGCTTTTAGGGAGCTCTCCGCATTGTCCTTCTGTCCCATGCGTGCATAGGCCTCGGCTTTTAGAAAATGAAGTTCATGAAGGCTCATCAGGTAGGTGGGCGAAGTATTGGTGCTCAGGGCAGAGACCCCATAAAATTGTTGTACCTGCTGCGGGTTGCCGTTGGGGGCAATGTTCAGGACCGTCAGACCTGGATAGGGCCTGAAAAAATTGGTCACACGCGGGTCGTTTCTGGCCGTCATCTTGCTGTGCAAACTGGCACTGACGCCAAAATAGTTCCGGTCCTGGAAAAACCGTGCAAAAGGACTGATGGAAGATGCTCCGTTGTAGACAAATTTGAACTCCTCCGCAACGGTGGCAAAAGAGGCATTGGCATATTCAATCACCTTGCTGTACTGGGGTGTTTTCAAGGAGGTCCGCATCGTGTACCTTGCCTTCAATCCTTGCGCCGCCTTGATCCACCGGGCACTATTGCCCCCGTAAATCAGGTCCTGAGTTCCCAGGGGAGCAAAGGTGCTGGTTTTTCCAAGATTGAGAATGGCATCGTCGAGCAGTCGGATCACCTCGGCATAGATTGTCTGCTGTTTGTCAAGCTTTGGTTGATAGATGACTCCCGGCTGCAGCGCTTCCGAATAGGGGACATCTCCCATCAAATCGGTCAGCAAGGCCAGGTTGTAGGCTTTCAAGACCTCTGCCACCCCAAGGGTTTGGTAGTTTCCGGCCTCGTTGCCGCCTGCCGAGCACTTGTCTATGATGATCTTCAGGTGATACAGGTTGTAATACTGGCTCCGCCAGGGATTGTTGTAGGTGGTGGCGTTGGTGGGTTCGGCCAGTCTTATTTCGGCATTGTACATCTGTCCCCAGATGCCCGTATTCAGCTCCATGTATACGGAGGTGTAAAAGGCATAGTCGGAACCAGTCACGCTAAAGGCGCTGGAGGTCATCACATCCGTGATGATCAGCCTGGCTGCCATGTCGGTCGGATTGTTCGGATTTTCATTGATGTTGTCCATCAGATCCTCGGAGCAGGCCGGGAAGAGGAACAACAACAGGATCAGCGGATATAAATGAAATGATTTCATAACTATTTGCATTTAAGGATTAAAATTCCAGGTTGAGACCCAAACCAAAATTCGAAGTAGCAGGTACGGTAAACCGTTCGAAGGCTCCGGACATGTTGTTGTTCCCCTGTGTTGCCTCCGGGTCGAAATTGGGCAGTTCGGTCCACAACAGGATGTTGCGGGCAAAGGCGGTCGCCCTTAGCTGAACCCCTTTGAATTTCGGCAACTTGTAGGAGAGGGTCAACTCCCTCATCTTGACGAAAGAGTTGTCGTAGATGTAAGCCTCGTTGATATTTCCCAATGTATTGGAGTAGAGGTCGTAATAAGCCTTCAGGTCACTGGTTCCGCCGCGTTGGATGTCATTGGGCTGGCCATTGGCCTTGAATCCCGGATAGATGAAAGGGGTGGTACGGTCTTCGGTGCTCTTGGCCAGGCCATAGGTATACTCCAGCAAAGCGTTGGTTCCATGGTACATCTGACCTCCTGACTTCCAGTCAAAAGTAGCTGAGATGCTGACATCCTTCCACCGGAAAGTGGTTGAACCACCCAGGATGAAATCGGGTGCAGCACTCCCGATCACAGCAGGAGCGCCGGCCATGGGCATCCCCCTGTAAATACTGGTGGGATTTTCATCCACCAATACTCTTCCTTGCGCATCCTTGGCAAAGCCGCTGCCGTGAATCACCGGGAATTTGTAGCCTATTCCGGCCCGTACCTGGGGTGTCGTAAAACCACCCAGGGTGATGTTCTGAACACCGGGGGCAAGTTCCGACACATAGTTGTCCATTTTGGTAAAGTTCAGGTTGATGTTCCACTCCAACTCTTTTTTCCTGAGGGGAACAATGGTCACCACCGCCTCATGGGTGTTGGTATAGAGGGATCCGCCATTCATGGTAAGGCTGTTGACCCCGGTGGAGCCGGCCAGCGGAACATTGAAGATCTGGTCTACAACATCCTGTCGCGAGTAGGTATAGTCGATGCCGAAGCGGTTGTCGAAGAACTTAAGGTCGGCACCAACCTCGAAGGAGACCGTATTCTGCGGTTTCAGGTTCGGATCGCACTGGATGTTGTTCGGGATGTAGGAATTGACCCCTCCCATGGGATAGGATACCGGTGTTCCTACCCAAAATCCGCCCCCGTAATTGGGGTTCGTATAGTAGTTTTCAAGGTAGGATCCGGCCTGTCCCACTTCGGCATAGGAGGCACGCAACTTGGCAAATGAGAGGATCTCGTTGCGCTTCAGCATATCCAGCTCAGTCAATATAAAGCCAAGCGACAGGGAGGGATAGAAGAAGGTCCGGTTGTTGCGCGGCATGGTGGAGACCACATCCTGACGACCGGTGGCATTGAGGTAGAGCAGACTTTTGTAGGAGAGGGCAAGGTTGCCGAAAAAACCGACACTTCTGCTTTCACCCTTTCTTTCCGAGACCACCGATCTGTTGATGGTGTTGTCGACATGGGGCCATCCGCCAAAATTGAAATCCGTACCGAATTCGCGGTAGCTTTTTTCAAACTGGTGGTTGATTTCATTTCCCGCCATGACATTCAAATGTATATCGGTAGTAATATCCATGTCATAATTGGCGGTCAGCAGGGAGTTGTAGGTAGAATTGGTGACCCCGTAATTGGCAATGGATCCCTGCGAATTTTTGCTGCCCATCTCGTTGACATCCTGGTAATGGGTGGTATAGGAATCAACGCCGAACTGGTAGCGAAAACTCAGCTTCTTGTCTGCATCCTGACTGATGGTCGGGGTAAATGTCACATAGCTGTTCCCGAAAACACGGTTGGTCTTCTCGGCGAAAAGGTTGTGCTCCATGTTCCAGTAGGGATTGTTGAAGTTGGCAGACCTGTAGAGTATCTGTGAATAGGGATTGGTCGGATTTTCAGAGGGTATCCCCTTGAGATCGTAGTTTACGGGTGCTGCAAACACCGTAGCGACCAATCCATCGTTGGCGGTAGGTGCCTTTTTGATGTAATTGGAGGAGTAATTCACAGATACACCAGTTACCCATGTCTGGCTCAGTTTTGTTTCGGCATTGATCCGCGCACTGTAACGGTCCTGGGAGGTCGATTCGATGATACCCGATTGGTTGGTGTTGCTCAGACCAAAGGAGTAGGTTGATTTTTCTGTCGACTGGTTGATCCCAAAAGAGTTGTTCATGGTTAATCCTGTTTTGAAGAAACTGTCCACGTTGTCATAGACCTGAGGCGTAACCCATGGGTCAAGTCCTGCGGTGAAACGCTGGGGAACATAGTACTTCCCGGGAAAGGCGCTGACATTGTTCCCGTTCCTTGGATTGGCGACATCGCCTCCGTAGGCAGGATCCTTCGGGAGATCAGAGATTTTTGGACCCCAACAGGTCGATGCATTCGGGTTGAAGGTATAGCCGGTACCATTGTTCAAGGGGGTACCCTGTGCCCAGGTGGTTTGGTACTCCGGTTTCCTGGAGATCACATCGGCACTGGTATAGGAGGAGAAGCTGATGACAGGTTTGCCTCCTTTTGCGGAACTACCACTCTTGGTGGTGATCACGATGACGCCGTTGGTGGCCCGGATTCCGTAAAGGGCTGCCGCTGCCTGCCCCTTGAGCACGTTGATGCTTTCGATGTCGTTTGGATCGATGTCCACCGCCCTGTTGGCGATGTCGGAACCTGAAACTCCGTCTCCGCGCACCTGGGAGTTGCCATTGCTTCCGCTTTGATAGTCGGCCTGGGAGGCAACCGGCATACCATCAATGACATACAAGGGAGTGTTGTTTCCGGCAAAGGATCTTGCCCCACGGATGGTAATTTGGGTCGATGCGCCGGGTGCTCCACTCGATGGGGTAATACTTACGCCTGACAATTTGCCCTGCAAGGCGGTGGCAAAAGAGGAACTACCCGTTCGGGTCAGCTCTTCGTTCTTGACATCCTGGACGGAATAACCAAGCGCCTTCCGCTCCTTCTTCATACCAAAAGCAGTCACCACCACCTCATCCACACCAATCACATCCGGTTTTAAAACCACATCAATTTTATTAGACTGGCCAATTGCCACCTCCTGCGAGATCATGCCCACAAAGGAGAAATACAACACTTTTGCCGAAACCGGAACTGTGAGGGAATAGTTGCCATTGGCATCCGTGATGGTACCGTTCGTTGTCCCCTTTACACCTACTGTCACTCCCGGTACCGGTAATCCATCGTCAAAAGAGGTGACAAAACCATTCAATTTCCTTGTCTGGGCCAACGCGCTCATGAGCGTCACCACCACAAGAAAGGCAAGCAAGAAAACTTTTTTCATATTCCAAAGATTTAGAATTTAGCATCGCATCCCACTGGAGATCCATCCTGTAACCGTATAGAAGCGGTTGATCCCGGGAAACCGAAGTACCTGACCTGGCAGTGAACGGAAGGAAAAAGCCGGCCATCATTCCGATTCCCTTGCAAACGACCACTCACCCGTTCGATTTCCCCGAAATTCCCGGACAGATACTCTCCTGGATTGAAACGACAATTCCAAACCTATTTTATATATTGAAAACGGCTCTTTTTTATCTACAAAAGTGGGATTGCATGGGGTAAATGGTCCGAAAAGGATAGAAGTTGGGTTGGAAACCTCCCAGAATTGTATTTGGGCCATCGAAACAGTCCGTTCACCTTTCAGAAAGCTGAATTTGGTCTTTGCAACCAGCTTTTGGCAATGAAAGTCGAATCGTTTTGCCAGAATTACAAGTTGCTTAAGAAAGGCTTTGATCCAATGAGAGTACAGATTCACCTTATATTGGAATCACTCCGCAGAAAAGGCACAATTCCCAACCATTTTCAGGCAAAACAGAAGTCCAATGGCGGCCAGGGAGATACGATCTGCATCTTCCATGGTGCCAACGACCAAAATATAACTCCAGCGATTCATTTTCGTTCCATCACCATCGTTTGCCCTTCAAAGCCCTGATTACATTGATTGAGCTAACACCCCCCCACCTTTCCGAAATATCTTTGACTCAAAGTTCATTTTCAAAAACCCATTAAATTTTAATTACCATGAAAACAATCATTTTAACCGCCTTGTTAACCCTTATGGTTTCAACGCTTACATTGGGCAACAAGATCGTTGCCAAAGGTTCCTCCAACTCCGCTTTCGGAAATTACAAAATTGAAAAAATGGATGATCATAAGATGCTCCAGAACAAGGAGCTGGATCAATACATGATTACCTATGAGAATTCTGATCTCAAAGTCATGGTGGTTCTCGACAAGCAAAAGAGTTGCAAAAAGTACTATGTATTGAACGACCAGGTTTCTGTTCAGTATGAATGCAATGGCATCTACCTTGGTATCAAAAAACTGGACAAGGAATTGGTAAACGAAGGAATGGCAACCACCATGGAATCATTGAACAGGGGAGCATTTTACCACCAAAAAGTGATCGCAGGCGGAACCACCAATACAGTAGATCACCTGACGCTCATTGCCTCCTACTATCCTGAACTGGTATTGTTCAAAGCATCCTGAAAGATAGGTATACGGTGGGGCTAGTTTTGTTTTACCAACAGTTAAAAATCCAATGTCATGAAAGCAAAAATTTTCATTTCCCTTGTACTTCTGGTCGGATCATTTACTGCAATGGGACAAATACAAACAATAAACCTGCCGGAATCGGTGATTACTGCTACTGCACCGGAATTTATGGCGAGCGCAAAGAATGAGGGGCAAAGTTACCTTAAAAGTTACCTGCTGAATCATCTTGAGTACCCTGAAAGCTCACTGCAATGGAATGAAGAGGGAACTTCTGTTGTACAATTCCTTGTCACTGCCAAGGGTGAAGTGACCGATGTAATGGTAATAAACAGTGTATCCAGGGATATTGACAGGGAAGTCGAAAGGGCCTTGATCTCAACAAGTGGGATGTGGAAACCGGCCACAGAAAACGGCCAGCCTGTGGCAAAGGAGAGAGAACTCTCCATTGTATTCGCTCCCGGAGAATTAGCTCCTGAACAGAAATTTTTCAAACAAGCAAGAGAATATCTCGCTCAGGGGAACAAGCAGTTATTCGTGAAAAAGAACAACAAAAATGCCTTGTACTTTTACGACCGTGCCGTACGATACATTCCCAATGACAAAGGACTGCTGGTTACCAGGGGAATGTGCAAATACCAGCTGGGAGATAAGGCTGGTGCCTGCAGGGACTGGAACAGAATCAAATCTTTGGGTGGAATGGAAGGAGATACTTATCTGGACAAATTTTGTGAATACCCGGGTTACGGCGAGATGATCGGCATGGTCAAGGGCGACAGCAATGCTGATTGTAATTATCCTGGTGAATGTAACAACCCTCTTTCGTTGAACTCTATGCCATAAACAAGATTCAATTGGACAGCATGGCAATAGCTGCAAAATAACCTGAGATTAAGGTTAAAAATGTGCCAAAGACCAAAGGCCGGTATCAACAGATAGTGGCCTTTGGTCTTTTTATTTGCTTAATTAAAAAGCCATCAGAGCTCATTTATTGGTGTTGAAGGGCGAAATCCTTTGTGTGACCATTCCCCGTTCATGTGCAAAGACAGCCAGTTGATCTCCTGCAACCTGGTCCATTTCCAGACACATCCCGCACTCCGATGAATGTGGTTTGGGCACAGGAATAACCTTCACGGGAAGTTTGTTCTCCCTGCACCACTGCTCCGCCAGAATCACCTGACGGATGTTCTGAAAAAGAAAGATTTCCCTATTTTCCGACATCGTGGATGGCTTTGGCGAGATAATTCAGCTCTTCCGGTGTATGGTAAGGTGAAAGTGAAAAACGGCAATCCCCGGTAGGGAAAGAGCCCAGGTGGCGGTGTGCCAGCGGGGCACAGTGCAACCCGGCCCGGCTTTCGATACCATACTCCCCGTAAAAACGAAGTGCGAGTTCCGAGGAACTCAACGAATTGTGTACTACAGAGAAAAGTTTTCCCTGTTGCTCAAAATCAGCGGCACAGCGAACGATGTAATTTGAATTCCGCTTCACCTCCAGCAACAGGGCAGCAAAGTCATCTTTTGTATGTTGGGCTAAAGGCCTGTTCTGCAGGGCAGCATTCAACCCATGGATGCCAGTGATGTTGGGTGTTCCGGCCTCAAAACGGTCGGGAACAAAAGAGGGCATCGAAAGCGATTCGGATCCGCTGCCGGTGCCACCGTAAATCAAAGGTTCTACCATTTCCGGATTGCGCACAAATGCTCCACCCGTTCCGGTGGGTCCCAGGAGCGACTTGTGACCGGTAAATGCCAGAAAATCTACCCCCCACTCATCCACCAGCACGGGATGCGATCCCAGCGACTGGCTGGCATCCACCAGCAAAGGGATATCGCCAATGGCCTTTTTAATCAGGCCGGGCGACTGGGCCATCCCGTTCACATTGCTCATGTGACATACGGCTACAAGGATGGTATTGGGACGAAGCCTGGCAGCAATCTTTTCGGTCAGAATGGTGCCGTCGGGAGCACTGTCCAGCAGCTCCCACTCGATCAATCCCAACTGGCGGAGGTGCTCCAACGGACGGGCAATGGCGTTGTGCTCCATGGCTGAGGTCAGCACATGCCCTCCCCTTTTGCAGATCCCCTGGATCATCAGGTTGAGGGCCGTGGTGGCATTGGCGGTAAAGATGATATTCCCTGCCTCACTGGTTCCCATCCATCCCGCCAGCTGGTCGCGGCACTGCTCCACCAGCCTGGTGGAGTTCAGGATGCGCGGATAGGCCGAACGACCGTAGGTACCTCCCGTCTCGTTCAGGTGCCGGCTCATTGCGGCTGCTACCGCAGGAGGCTTCGGGAAACTTGTCGCACAATTGTCGAAATATAGGTTCATAAAGTCGTTTGAAGGGTTTAGAAAAGTTCAAAATGTTCGAAGGTTTACCGGTCGCTGAGCGAAGCCGAAGGCAAGTTGTAAGTTCATCTAAAAGAACAGGACAAATCCC
>CAZVTL010000102.1:1433-12678 GCA_964630075.1 uncultured Tangfeifania sp. | reverse complement strand
CCCCCATAACGGACTTTCACCGTCAAGTTATTCGCCATGCACGGCACACAAAAAAAGGGAAGTAAGACTCAAATCTACTTCCCTTTTCCAAGTTCTATAATATGTTTAGTTTTTCAGGCATCGGACAGAGAATCCGCTTTTCTTTTGTGCATAATATTTAAAGGCTGTCCCATCTTGACTGAAAAGAACTGTATACCATCCATTTACGCTATCAGCGGTAGTACTCCACCAATAGGTACTGATACCCATTGAACTGAATAATCCCTTAGCATTTCTAAAGCCCAGAGGCATAGCCGAAAAGCCGCTTTCATTGGTTCCATCCCCATTTCTACTCCACCCTGAGGATGTTTTCATTTTACTGCCGGCAACATTTTCACTACCCAGGTAATCGGTGAGGATCCTCCATTCTTTGTCTGATGGAACATGCCAACCTGCCGGACAAAGCTTGCCGGTGTTCACGGCGTACCAGTTGTAATAGGCACCATAGGTTGCCTTATTTTCTGCATCATCTAAAAACCAACAATACGCATCAGTGTTTAGCTCTTTCCAGGTAACTTCATTGTTCCCGTTTGGAATTGGCATACCATCGTTGTATTTGGTGGTTTTAAGGTTTTCAGCCATCCAAATCTGGTTCCCAATAGTTACGGTGGCATAGACATTGTTGTCCACATCGCTCACTTCTCCTTTTGTTGAACCCACTTTTTTATTTCCGCAACTAGAAATCAGGAACAAACCTGAGAGGGTATAACAAAGAACTGCAAAAGCCTTCATAGCCAAATGTTGATTAATATACTATTTCAAAATCTTCGTTGTAATATTTCGGATACTGGTGTCAATCCCTTCAAAAGGTTTGCCATTGCCCTGGTTGTCGTCTTCCACGAACAGGTACTTCATTCCGGCAATCTCTTTGGCTGTCAGTATTTTCTTGAAATCGATCACTCCTTCGCCTACGCTGCATACATCGTCTTTGATTACATCAAAGAATGGTGCCTGCTTGGTATGCATGTCCTTGAAGTGCAGGAGTTCGAACCTACCTGGATATTTCTTGAACATGGCGATCGGATCCTGTCCGGCCTTGGAAGCCCAAAACAAATCCAATTCCATGGTAATCAAATCTTTATCCATCTCTGGCATGAAGATATCATAGTAGGGTACAACCCCATTGACAGTTGCAAATTCGAAATTGTGGTTGTGATAGCCAAATTTGATACCGACCTCCTTCATGATTTTGCCAACCTTGTTCCAGTCGCCAATCATCTTCTTGTACTTTTCGATGGTACGGTCTTCATCGTTCACCCAGGGCTGGATGCAGTATTTGACCCCCATAGCCGCATGGGCATCGGCCATCAGTTTGGCTGATTCGATGGTAATTCCCTTTGATTCGACCGCAGCATGGCTACTGACGATCTCCATTCCCAGATCCTTCACCATCTTCTTGAATTCAGCGGGTGAGAAGCCATAGAATTTTCCTTCGGAATAACCTGCCAGCTCGAGGTTTTTGTAACCGATGTCAGACACCTTTTTCAAAGTTCCCTTGACATCAGCTGCCATGGCATCGCGTATGGTATACAGCTGGATGCCAACGCCAAAACTTTTTCTGTCGACCGCAACTGCCGCATTTGCCGTTGCAGATCCCATTAATACCATACCGACCGATCCTACAGCCGAAATTTTCAAGAACTCTCTTCTGTTTTGCATAGGGCTCAATTATTTATTGATTCTGTTTGATTTGTTCCGAGTGGATAAAAGTAATACTCTAGACCTTAGGATAAAACTAAAATGGCAAAAATATTTGCAATGAAAAAGTAGCGGAGAACTGTTGTTTGAGACCGTCGTGAAGTTCCATCCGGAATTGGGTATGTAATGGCACCTTTCACCCATACTTCTTTCTTTCCTGCAACATTTGGCTGTGAAAAGAACGCACTAAAAATGACCCAAATGGGCTATTTGTCCATTTCATGAAATCAATATTTTAGTATGGGAAAAAATTATCTCCGAATCAGCCCTTTCGGGCAAGAGCTCCTTCACCCGGAGTTAAAGCTGTTGGGACGGATCATCTTTATGAACTTAAAAATGAGCGGAATGAAAAAAGTAGAATTTTTAGTTCTGGTAATTACCGCGATTTTATGGTCGTGCGAAAAACCTGCTGAACCAACTCCGGTAAATGAGATACCTCCACCAACAGAACAGATAATCGTATCAAAAAATATCTCCACTGGAACTTATACTGAGGTGTCGAATACAACGATAGCCACCTCTGGTTCAACCATCAAAATTGCCAAACCCAATACTCCGGTCGATGGAGTTGAGCTCATCGTTCCCGCCAACTCTTTTACCGCTGCTCCGAATCTAAAGGTAGGATATGCTGAAATAAAGAGCCACCAGTTTGGTGCAAATTTCAATCCGATCTCTCCCGTTATTACTGTTTCATGTGATGGAGGCTATTCCAAGGAACTAATGGCCATCACCATTCCGGTAAAAGTTCCGGCAGGTCATATCCCATTGGGATTTTACCTGGACGAAACAACTGGTAAACTGGAAGGTATCCCAGTCAAAAATTATACTTCAACCTCCATCACACTGCTAACCAGACATTTCTTACCAGGAAGTAAACTAAAAAATGGCCAAATTGGTTTAAAAGCTGCCGCAAGTATAGGTGCCAGTATTATCATCAGTTCCATTGCCGAAAGCGTACTTTACGCACAACCCCTTATCAACTCTGGCTTTAAGCCTGGAACCGATGACTGGGAATTTGTCAATTATGGTTCCTACATCGCACCCGGCGGCCATTGTGCCGGTCAAAACATGGCCGCCATGTGGTATTATTATGAAAAGAAACCCACAGAAGGCAGCCTGTTCAATAAATACAGTGACAATCCAAAATTGTGGCAGGATAATGCCAGAGGGTACAAATTTTGTTCGGTCATTCACAATGACCTTGATTGGGAAGGCACCGTATCAACTCTTTTTGATAAATATATTGACAAGAATCAAAGTCTCGATAAATTAAAACTACAAACTATCGCAGGAATCATGCTTGTAACCGGTGAGCCTCAAGGGATAGGCATCTATCGACAGACCGGATCAAAGAGTGATGGAACACCGATCTATGGCGGTCACGATTTAATTTGTTACCAGGTTTCTGTGAGCGGAGGTAAACTATACATCAGTGATCCCAATACTCCGGGAGAGCAACAGACGATAAACTTTTCCAATGATAAATTTAGTCCTTATAATGCAAAACTTAATGGGCATGATTCACCAAAATCTTATCCGTTTGTTACCTATTATGCCAAAACAGCTTACATTGAATGGGACAAAATTGGAAAAAGATGGGGGGAATTGGGCAACAATACCATTGGAACAATTGCGCCAAATACCTTTCCTGACTACACCCTCTGGGCAAAAACAGGTGCAGGATTCGAACTGAAAGAGGGTTTGACTGTAACTTCAGACACCTTGAGAACCATCGTTATCTGCCCTACTGCTGAAATATCCTTCAATGTGAAGAATCAAAAGCTGATTGGTCACGAGATATTCGATAAAGAGGGAAATGCAATTGCTGTGCAGGAAGGCAATGGATCGGTCTATGTTAAACTTAAACCTGGTTTGACCAAATTGGGTTATTACATTGTTGGTTGGAAAGAATCCAGTAAAAATTCAGAGGGCTCATACTTCAACAAATACATTGACTTCAAGTGGATAACCGTCAATTACTCCCCTCTCTCAATCACACCCAATCCCTTTCAGGGGATATCAAACAAGGAGTATACATTCATTGCCAGATCAATGGGAACCGCACCAAAAACCTGTAAGTATACCTGGGACTTCGGCGACGGTGGCGGCCAATATCCGATTCAGAATGACAGCATAGTGACCCATGCCTATTCAAAAGAAGGCATCTACACCATCACCGTAAAACTTTACGATTCTGCCAACAAGCTTGTTTCCGAGGCGAGTGCATCTGCCACCATAAAAACCGGAATACCTCCACCAGAGATTTCGCTGATCAGCATGTCAAAAGCTACAATTGGGAATGATTCTGTGCTAATAGCCGGCGATGTATTGTACATAAGTGGGTGGAACTTTGGCTCTTCGAAATGCAGCAATTGCAAAGTCCTGTTCAATGGAAAAGAGGCAACAAATTACGTATCATGGAGTAATTCGGCCATCAATGTTTGCGTGCCAATGGGGGCTACATCCGGAAATGTTGAGGTTGTCGTCGAAAACCAAAAAAGCAATGCTAAACCCTTACTGATTACGGATATATGGAAATTCATTCTCCTGGCCAACCGCTTCGACTACAAACTTAACCGGGTAAAAATCAATTACAAGAATAGCAAAGGGGTCAGCGATGCATATACCATTTATGACCTGACAGATCCAGATGTTAAGCCAACGTATTCGATAACAGGGAGTAAATTACTTCTGAATTACAACTATCAACCAAACAACAATCGTAAAAGAACCATAAAAATTGAGGGAACACTTTCAACTGATGGAGCGACCATAACCGATCTTAAATACGATGAAGTGGATATCATGTATCCAAATACCAAAGAGGAAGACATCGAAAAAATATCTTTTACTATTACAGAATTAACACTCTTGTATTGGCAACCCAAGCTGACCAGTTTTACCATTCAATATCTTCCGGTCAACGGAAACACAACTTATCTGCAAGGTAAACTGACCAATTTTAAATATTCATACAAGGATAGTTTCATGGAGGAGTTGAACATAGAAAATATTGTATCAATTGATTCCAGTACAGCAGAATTTATTTTGGCTATCTCGAAGGAATAGAGCAAGATAGATCTGGTTCGCAAATTCGATTTGAAATTCAAAAAGGAAAGCCCTGACAATTTTAAACTGCACAGAAGGGTGGTTGATTGATTTTCGTATCCTTGTAGTAGCGTATTTGGAATTTGCCGTCCTATTTGCTGAATACGGGGATCGAAACCTGGCCGGCTTTAAAAAGAGCACAAACGTCCTTTGACAAGTAGCACATCGCTATTCCTTCCAATTTTGCAGACGCTCCAGAGCAACATTCTCTCCCAGCTCAATCAACTCCTGGGCCTTGTAAAAATCAAAAATACCGCAGGAGTGTCTGGAAATCTCCATATAGATATCGGGAGGATGCATCTCCAGGGTTAGCCTGGTGATTTGGGCCAGCATGATGCTGGAAGAGTCCCTGATCAGGTTGAAATAACCGGTACTCTCCTTTTTGGAAGGGGGAAAAAGCTTGTCCAGTTTCGCATGAAAATCGAACAATTTTCCGCTGTACAGCTGTTCGAAATGGCTGGATTCGTGGTGTGGCAGGGCCGGCTTCTCATAAGGCAGGAAGGCATTCACATTGACTGCCACCAGGATGTCACCCGGGTGCCGGTACACCCGGTTGACCGGAACAGGATTTAATATACCCCCATCGACGAACAAGGTCTCATTTTTCCGGGCCGGTGTTATCACCAGCGGGATAGATATGGATGCCCGGATCGCCTCAAACAGACTTCCTTCGGTCATGACGACCTCCTCCCGTTTCCGGATATCGGTGGCAACGGCTGCATACCTGACAGGCAGATCCTCGATGTTTTGGTCAGGGACAATTTTTTTAATCTCATTCAATACCCGGTCGGCTTTGATAATACCCTGGGTACTCATGGTAAAATCGACCAGGTTGAAGACATCCATCTTGCTCAGTGAACGCATCCAGCTTTCGTATTCATCCAGTTTGCCAGCTGCATAGACTCCTCCGATGACTGCCCCCATGGAGGTTCCGGCGATGGAGGATATTTCAAACCCCTGATTGATCAATGCCCTGATTACACCGATGTGGGCTATTCCGCGGGCACCGCCGCTTCCCAATACCAAGGCTATTTTCTGTTTCATAGATTCATAAAAATAATTAATAATATTGGTATGCTTTAAATTATTGCCGAACTTCTTTTCTTTGCATAAAAAAACTTACCGTGACAAAACTCAGACCAATCCTGATATTCTTCCTCTTGCTATTTTTCAGCACAGTAAGCGTACACGCACAGTTTCTGATGGATCTGGTGGATACTACCAAGAATGAAGGAAAGGGTTTACTGGCCGTCTACAAAAAATTTGACCGGATAAAGATTGGTGGATACATTCAGCCGCAATTTCAGGTTGCCAGTGAGGAGGGAATAAAGAGCTATGAAGGCGGCGATTTTGGTATACAGGCAAAAGACAGATTCATGCTGCGACGAAGCAGGATTCGTATTGACTATGTCCATTTTAAGGAGACAAAGGGGCCGGGTGTTCAGATCGCCTTTCAGTTTGATGCCAATGAAAGAGGTCTTACTGTACGGGATGTTTGGGGCCGGATTTTCGAAAACCATCTCAAGCTCTTCTCCTTTACTACCGGTATGTTTGCCAGGCCGATGGGGTTTGAAGTGAATTACAGCAGCAGCGACAGGGAGTCGCCTGAAAGAGGAAGAATGTCGCAGATTTTGATGAAAAGTGAACGGGACCTTGGTGCCATGTTGAGTTTTGATCCCAGAAAAGAGATCAAGTACCTTAATAAGTTGAAGATTGACATCGGGATATTCAACGGTCAGGGAATCAATGCGGCCGGTGATTTTGACAGCTACAAGGATTTCATTGCGCGGATCTCCACAAAGCCGATTAAACTCTCGCCAAAAGTCTCCCTGAATTTCGGGGCCTCCACCCTGCAGGGAGGATTGCTTCAAAATACCAAATATGTCTATTCAACAGGGACGATCAACGGAATTAAAACAATGGTTATCGATTCGAGTGCCTCCAATCTTTACCACAAATCACCGCGTATTTACTATGGAGCAGATGCACAACTGAAAATTAGAAACGCAGTCGGATATTCTGAATTCAGGGCCGAGTTCATTACAGGGCAACAGACAGGGACCAAGTACAGCAGCGAAACCCCGGTCGCCTTGTTAACAGGAACCGATGGCTTTCATATACGGAAATTCAACGGAGCCTATTTCTATTACATCCAGTCACTCTTCTCCACCAAACACCAGTTTCTCTTAAAATACGACTGGTATGACCCAAATACCGTCATTAAAGGAAATGAGATTGGTGCGGCAGGTTCTGCTTTTAGTAGTGCCAATGTTAAATACAGTGCCCTGGGAGCAGGTTATGTGAATTACCTGACTGAAAATGTTAAGATCGTGGTATACTATGCGCGGGTATGGAATGAAAAAACCCTGCTGAAAGGATATACTTCAGATATTTCAGACAATGTTATGACCTTGAGATTGCAGTTCAGGTTCTAATCTAATTGTATTGTCCATATTTGTCAATCAAATGAGAAAGCATCAATAGCCTCTCTTTGGTAACCATTGGTGCAATGGAACAGGCCGTGCTAAGAATAAAACCTTTGCCCTTGCTTTTGCCAATTTCAATAATCCTTCTTACATCCGATGCCGCTTTGGCATCATCGCCAAAGAGCAGGGTATTGACAGCGTCAATATTTCCCTTGATAAAAAGATCACTACCAATGCGTTTGAAAGCATCTGCCAGGTCTACATTCCCGACTGGAAAAGGGTCAAGGCATTCCAGCCCGGAGGCATGGCTTTCCCGCATGAGCTCCAGCCGATCCCCGATGGAGCCGCAGGTATGGATGTATACATGGACCCCTTTGGCCCGAATAGCCTCAATGATCCGTCGCTCATAAGGCCATACGAATTCCGTGTACTGATCCGAAGAGATGAAGCCCATCCCCGCAAAAGGAGAAGAGATCTTGATGGCATCTATTGGCTTTTCACACATTTTCACAGCCAGATCCAGGATCCCGCTGGTGAATTTATCCAGGATCATCTTGCATCGCTCAGGCTCCATGATGAGGGAGACTAATCCGTTCTCATAGCCAAACATATCCAGAAAATAGTCAAATGGGGAGGTGATTTCACCATGAATGGAAAGGGAATCTCCTACTTCCGCACAAACAATATCAAAGATATCGAAAAGGGCCTCCTGATCCAGGTTGAAATAGAGATTGTGGGAGACCGGAATGTAGTTGATCACACCAGGAATCGCATCATCCAGGCTAATCTCATCCATCAACGGCAATTCCTTCTGATTGTTGAACGCAACAAGGGGCAAATCTGTCCGGGAATGCACCTCGGTGCGGTTCGGGAAGGTTAGTTTAAAGACTCCTTCTTCCAGCCGCTCACAACTTTCCAGCTCTTTCTTCCAGCTGTCAGAATGGCCATGCAGGCTTACCAGGATTCCATCGAACCTGAACATTTTGCACAATTGGATCAGCCCTTTCGCGAAAACGTGTTTGTCGTACCAGAAGTCGACCGGGTTGGGTTGCAGGAGCGTCATCATGCTGCCGATGCTGAACTGGCACATCAGGGGCACCCGGTCGGGTTGCTGAAGATTCATGGCTGCCTCGACCCGCTCTTTGGCGGAATAGTTTCTCATATTGTGACCCAATTGTTCTTGCAATGAATTTTCATTCCCTCCATCGTAATATGACTTTTCACAAAATGGATCGCTGTGAGGTCAATCAGATACAAATAGATTGTCCCCTTCAATACTCCTTAAAGATATCTAAAAAAATTAAGGGAAACAGGTCCCGCGGGTAATGCAGACAACTGACAACACTTTGATTCGCCAACAAAAAGAGGCTGAAATCTCTCAATTTCAGCCTCTTTCGACTTTGCAAAAAGTTTAGTCCGCTGTTGCTACAATGCTTTCACCTGCTTTTCACAAGCTGCTTTCAGCTCTTGCGCCTTGGCATCAGCAGGGTTGAGCTCAATAGCCTTGTCGAAGGAGGGAATCGCCTCCGAAAACTCCTTTTTGGCACTTGCTACCTCGGCAATGTATCCGGGATCTTTGGCATCCTTGTACTTCTTGGCATTGATTTTATCCACGGCACCCTTCAGCAAGGTGTTGCCCTTGTTGTAACGGTTGATGCCCTCCATCAGGTATGTTTTGGAAAGTTCACCCTTGAAATTGGCATTTTCCGGATATTTGGCAATCCCATCGTTGATAACTTTCAAATAGGCATCGTTGTTTTTTTGCATCTTGTAGAGCAATGCAACTTTAAGCAACGCATCCGGGGCTTTGTAATTGTGTTTGGCAGCAAGTTCGAAATACTTGATTGCCTTGTCATAATCCTTTACCTGTATCCCGCAGATACCACAATTGTAAAACATGACTGAATCAACAGGGGCAGTACCCCATACGGCCATCGCTTTTTCATAATTTGAAAGTGCCCCGGCATAATCTTTGGCTTTCAATGCATCGTTTCCGGCATTCTGCAACTTGATGGATTCCTGGGCAAAAAGTGTGACAAAACCAAGGATCATAAATAAAACTAAGGCAACTCTCTTCATAAATTTAAGTATTAAGGTGTTGGACAAATTGTTTTCCGATGGATTTTCACTGAAATAACCCCCATGAAAAGTGAATGATCAAATATTCACAGGTAACTTCTGCGATGTTTTTTCAAAACTAAAAAATATTTCGGGAAGACCAAAAAAACGGCCGGATATTTTTCCATCCTCCCAATCCGAACTAGTTGATTTCAGGTAAATGTATTGATTTATAAAGAGATTCGACAATCAGTCTGCCACTAACTCTCCCTTTTCCCGTGGAGCAACAGTTTGACAGCATCCTGAAGGGAACCGGCCCTGGTGACGGATCCTGCATTGACAAAAAAGATCTCATCCGCATTTTCGATGGTATTCAGCCGATGGGCAATGATGATCCGCGTGGTACATTCCGGCAATTTATGTAGGATCTCTTCCAGCAACTGTTCTGTGACCGTATCGATGTTGGCAGTGGCTTCGTCCAGAATGAGCAGTACAGGTCTGCGCAACACCACACGGATAAATGCTATCAATTGCTTCTGGCCCAAACTAATGCCGTCACCGGATGAATTGATTACCGTAGCCAGTCCTCCCTCAAATCTTTCCAGCAAACCTGCCAATCCTGCTTTTTGCAGCACGACCAACAACTCCTCGTCCGTGCAATCATTGTAACGTCGGTTGCCATAGAGGATGTTCTCCCGGATGGTTCCGCTGAAGAGAAAAGGCTCCTGCAGGATAAAACCAATGGCAGAGCTCCTGGTTTCCGGAGGTATAGAGCGTATGTCCTGTCCATTGAATACAATCTGCCCCTCTGTCGGATCGTAGAGCCTTGCCATCAGGGAGGCAGTTGTGGTTTTTCCACCTCCGGTAGGTCCTACAAAGGCATAGGTTTTACCCCTTTCAAGGTCAAAGCTGACCTCCTTCAGGATATCATTTCCGGTGTTGTAGGCAAAGGAAACATTGCGGAATGACAACAGGAATGGGCTCTTCTCTTTCTCCTTTTTGGCGGTGATCTCCAGATTGCTTTCCATTTCCAGTATTTGGGAAATCCGGTCCCAACCGGCAAGTGCCACCTGAAAATTGGCCCAAAGAGCGGCAATCTGCCTCAAGGGATTGTAAAACTGAAAGATATAGGCCAAGAAACTGATCAGCAATCCGATGCTAAACTCACCCGTGGAAATCAGGTAAATCCCAAAGGTCAGCACCACCAACTGGCCAATGGCCGAAAAGAAACTGTAGACCGGGGTAAAAATATTGTTGGCAATGCCGGCTCCAACCGCACTTTTGTAGTTTTCTGCATTGACCTCTTCAAATCTTTTGCGAAAATAATCCCTGCGGTTGAAAGCTACGATTACTTTGAAATTTTGCAGACTCTCCTGTATCTCTGCACTCAGACTCCCGGTGCTTTTCATGTTGACCGTATTACGGTTTTTTACCCAGGGTGAGATACTCTTGGTGAAAAACCAGAGCAGAAGAGCCGGGAGCAAGGCTGCCATACCCAGTTTCAGGTTGATGGAGAGCAGGAAGATTCCGGCTCCCAACATGGTAAAGATACTGCTGATAAATTGCACCAGTGATTGTGAAAAAAACTGATTGATCTTGTCTGTATCATTGTTAACCCTGGATATCAGGTCTCCTGCCTTGTTTTGGTTGAAAAAATCTATCGGCAACTCCTGCAATTTGGTAAAAACCGAGTTGCGCAGGTTGTAGAGCATCCGCTGTCCGACCCTCCCCATTAGTTGGGTTTGCGAATAGCCGCTCACCATGGCCAACGAGAAGACCCCAAAAAGGATGATGGAGTAACGGACTACGCCGTCGTACTGCTTCGTTACCACGAAGTGATCGACCGCATGGCCCATCAGGTAAGGCCCGACAAGGTTTAATGCAGCATTGATGAAGATAAAGAACATGGCAATGAA
>CAZVTL010000102.1:0-1423 GCA_964630075.1 uncultured Tangfeifania sp. | reverse complement strand
CAAGCGAGCCAAGAGACGGTTGAGTGCAATCGTTTCAGTATTGTAGGCTGGATCGTAACCAAAACTCTCTTTCCAAGTCTTTTTGTCATAAGTAGCGCCTACTTGTACCAAATCTTCGTGAGCCAAAATTGCTTCAGCAACTGCCTGAGGATGGTCGCCGTACCTACTTTCTGGTTCGGCTGCAGCTCCTTCTTGAGGTTGAGGTTATACTTCATAACGGTTGGTGCTGCGTTGGGAGTTAAAAATCTGCACATATTCGGGACAACTCTCCATCAACGAATCATGGGTGCCCCTTGCCAGGATCTCTCCCTCTTCGAGCAGGATGATCTGTCCATAAGTCATAACGGATGCGATCTTTTGGGTTACGGAAAGTAGGGTGATCCCGGGATAATTCCTTGCTACATTCGCTAAGATTTTTTCCTCTGTCAGGCTGTCTACCCTGGCCGTAAAATCATCCAGCAACAAAATCTTCGGATTGAGCGCCAGTGCCCTGGCCAGCATGATCCGCTGCTTTTGTCCACCGGAAAGGGAAGTTCCCCGTTCGCTCACTACCGTGTCCAAGCCCTTCGGAAGTGATGCAATAAAATCTGTCAACTCGGCCGTTTCAACCGCCTTGGCAAACGACTCGCTGGTCACCTTTTCGTTGAAGGCAATATTTTCTCTCAGGCTCATGTTGAAGATGATGCTATCCTGGAAGACAAAACCTATCTGGTGCTGGAAATTCTCCTTGTTGTATTCAGTGAGGTTGATCCCATCGAACAACACCCCGCCGGTGGAGGGATGAATCAGCCCGGTCAGGAGAAACAACAACTGCGTCTTTCCTGCGGCTGTCGGACCTATGATGGCAGTTTTGGTCCCCGGTTGCAACTCCATGGAAACATTTTGCAACACCGGTTTCTCCCCATAAAAGACCGATACATCCCGGAGCTCAACCTGACCCTGCAAAGGGGTGGTTACAGTGCCGCGCTCCTGGGTTTCGGGGGCATCCAGTACTTCACAAATCCTGCCATAGGAAACAGAGGCCTGAACCATGAAATTGCTGATGAAACCTATGATGATGATGGGGAAAATCAGTATGACCAGGTAGGCATTGAATGCGGCAAAATCACCCAGCGACATGGAACCATTGATCACAAAATGTCCACCCAACGCCAGGATTGTCAGGGAGGCCATGTTGCTCACGAATACCACAATGGGTATCAGTGTGGCAAAAAGCTTGAGAATGGACATCCCAAGATTCCTTGCCTGGGTATTGGCATCCATGAACTTCCCGTACTCCAGCGCCTGGGAATTCAAGACCCTCACCAGCGCTGCACCCATGATACTTTCGTTGATGACCTTGTTGAGCCAGTCGATCACCTCCCTGCTCTTTTTGAACAATACCCTTACCTTCCGGAAAACCAGGAAGAATGCCACACTGATG
>CAZVTL010000101.1:0-12679 GCA_964630075.1 uncultured Tangfeifania sp. | reverse complement strand
ACAGCAAGTCTAAGCTTCCTGCTCTCTACGCTTGAAGCAACAGGTGACAAAAAAGGATTAACTTCCAATCAACTGGATAATCAGGGAGCCATTGTAAGAATGGATTCCAGCAAGAAAAAAATTTATCTGGTTTTCTCAGCCCATGAATTTGGTGAAGGTGGTACCAAAATTGCAAGCACTTTGCTTAAATTGAATGCAAAAGCCTCCTTTTTCTTCACAGGCGATTTCTACAGGAACAAGCAATTCCACAAATTAATAAAACAGTTGAAAACAGATGGACACTACCTTGGTGCACATTCTGATAAACATCTGCTATATGCTGATTGGAGCAAAAGAGATTCTCTGCTCATTAGCCAAAAAGAATTTGACAAGGATCTAAGTGAAAACTACCAAGCGATGATGAATTTCGGTATTGATCCCCGCGAATCTAAATTTTTTCTGCCCCCCTACGAATGGTACAACAAAGAGACAGTGGACTGGGCAAGTCAGATGGGATTAACCACTGTCAATTTTACCCCAGGAACCAGAACAAATGCCGATTACACCACTCCGGAAATGCCAAACTACAGAAGTACCGAAGAAATTCTGAACGATCTAGAGAACTTTGAAAGGAAGGACCCCAAAGGGCTGAATGGCGCAATAATTCTCATCCATTTGGGAACTTCACCCTTAAGAACCGATAAACTATACAATCAATTGGACAATATAATTGAATCATTAATGGGTAAAGGTTATGAGTTCTGCAAAATAGTGCCCGGAAACCAATAGGAATCGCGAAGATTCAAACGAATAATGACTAATTTTAGCATATGAGCAGTTTCTTAAAGACCATTATTACCCTATTACTCCTATCAGTTTTCCTGATCGGGTGTACCATGCGCACCGAAAAAGATGCAATTGTGCATGCCAAAGTATTGCTTGAAAAAGGGGAATTGAGAAAAGTTGAACAATTGGCGGGTAAAATTCTCCAATTGGGCAAACTTGACGAGAAAATCAGGTACGAAATTGACTCGTTGTTAGAAATCGCTCATAGAATACGCATAGACTTTACACTTTCAGATACTACTGTCTTGAGAAAGTTGGAATATTATCAACCAACGGCCAATCATGATGAACTCCTCAGATTGGAAAAAGAAAACAAACTGGACTTCCTGACCATTGATGGGGAAAAAAAATATTTCAAGAATTGTGTTGGAAATGTTATCAGACTGGACTCCCTTTATGCAACGCTAAAAATTCAAAAAGAGGGACCCATTACCGATTCACTCTCCATTTTCAGATTGGCACATACAGCTAAAATACTGGACTTAACTTCCACACCGGCAAAAACTGTGAATCCTGTCCGGATGAAGCTGATTTATACCCTTCGAGTTGATGCGGATGCAGTACCAGAAGGAGAGACAATCCGTTGCTGGATGCCCTACCCCCGTGAAAGCAATGAACGACAGAATGAGGTAAAATTAATATCTTCTGATCCTGCCGTCTGCCAGGTGGCTCCTGCCAAAGATCTTCAAAGGGCCATTTACCTGGAAAAGGTCGCTGTTGCAAAAAAAACTACCATCTTTCAGACTGAAATCGAATTCACATCTTCCGCACAATCTTTCCAACTGACACCGGAAATGTTAAAACCCTATCAAAAAGAGACCCTGTTTTACAAGGAGTTTACAGCTGAGAGACCCCCCCAAATAGTTTTTTCCAATCAAATCAAAACATTGGTTAAATATATTTTAGCAGGTGAAACCAATCCTTTGCTTCAAGTTGGAAAAATCTACAAATGGATCAATGATTCAGTAACATGGGCCAGTGCACTGGAGTATTCTATTATACCGGATATTCCAGGGTTCGTCCTGAACAAGAGACACGGTGATTGCGGAATGCAGACATTGCTCTTCATGACAATGGCAAGATCCGTAGGCATACCTGTCAAATGGCAGAGTGGCTGGATGCTTCATCCGGGGGAAGTCAATCTCCACGATTGGTGTGAAGTCTACTACGAAGGTATCGGATGGGTTCCACTTGATCAATCTTTTGGACTTCAAAACAGTCCGGATAAAAATATCCGTGATTTCTATACAACCGGTATCGACGCATACCGATTGATTGTGAACGATGACTTCAGCCGACCCCTGACACCTTCCAAGAAATTCTTGCGCAGCGAACCCTATGATTTCCAGCGGGGCGAAGTGGAGTGGAAAGGGGGAAACCTCTATTTTGACAAGTGGGACTGGCACATGGAGGTGACCTATGAATAACGAGAAGGAGTGAGGGACTAGTAGACTTGGGGACTGAAAGCAGAGTCTCCGAAGGCAGGCGAGTAAGATAATAATTAAACGTAAATAATATTAAATATCAAATAATTAAAGTAATTTACCTCGTGAAAAAGATTAATCATATTTTATTATTATCTCTACTGTTGGGATGGACGCTTCAGCTGATTGCCAAAGAGTATCCCAAACGCGAAATGAGGGCCATTTGGATTGCAACAGTCGAAAATATTGACTGGCCATCCTCCCCCAACCTTACAACTGATGAACAGAAAAAAGAGATGGTTGAACTGTTGGATGCGGCTTCAGCATACAACATGAATACGGTTATTTTTCAGATAAGACCGGATGCAGATGCTTTGTATGCCTCCAATCTTGAACCCTGGTCGGAGTGGCTTACCGGGAAACAGGGCAAAGCACCAAATCCCTACTATGATCCGTTGCAGTTCACCATTGACGAGTGCCGGAAGCGAGGGTTGGACATCCATGTTTGGCTAAATCCCTATCGAGCGATCCAAAACATTGACAAGACCAAAGCAGCTCCTAACCATGTATCCAATACCCACCCTGAATGGATGCTGACCTACGGCAACAAAAAATATTTCGATCCAGGCATTCCTGCGGTTCGAAACCATGTCGCCAGTGTAGTCAGCGATATTGTTAGAAGATACGACATCGATGCCATCCACTTCGACGATTACTTCTATCCCTATAAAATTGCAGGCATTGATTTTCCGGATGACCAATCATTTTTCAAATACGACGGGAATTTTAGCCGGCAACAAAAGGACGATTGGCGGAGAAACAACGTAGATTTGATCATCAAGCAACTTCATGATACCATTAAGTCCATCAGGCCAACGGTGGAATTCGGGATCTCTCCGTTTGGTGTATGGCGGAACAAGAAAAGTGACCCCAATGGATCAGATACGAGAGCCGGAGTAGCCAATTATGACGATCTCTATGCAGATATCCTGAAGTGGCAAAATGAAAAATGGATCGATTACGTTACCCCGCAGCTTTACTGGTACATCGGCAAAGAGGTGGCAGATTATGCAATCCTTGCCAAATGGTGGGCCGAACACAGCTATGGCTGCAACATCTACAGTGGACAGGCACTCTACCTGATCGATCCGGCATCGAAAGATCAGTCCTGGAGAACTTCAGAAGAGATAACAAAACAGTTGGCAGTCAACCGAGGCTACCCGGAGATCAAGGGAAGTATGTACTTCAGTGCCAAATTCCTCAAAAAGAATCCACTTGGATTGCAGGAAAATCTATTGAAGGAGTATTACAAATATCCGGCACTTACTCCTGAAAATCCATTTGTAACAAAGGTAATTCCTGAGATTCCGATAGACGCCACTGTATCAAAGGAGGGAAATGATGTGGTACTTTCCTGGAATAAAGCAGATAAAAACAGCCTGTTTGTGGTCTACCATTTCAAGAAACTACAAAGGACAAAAATTGACCGCCCCGATAGGATACTTACAGTTACCTCCTACACAAAACTTCTGTTGAATGCAGTCAAAGACTACAAGCCATCCCGCTATCGCTATGTGGTTACAGCCCTGAGCCCAAGTCATACCGAGAGTGCACTGCTAAAATTTAAGAAAAACTAACCATGAAGCAAGTCGCTGCTGGCAACCAACGGTACCTTGCCTTGGATGTCCTTCGGGGCATGACAGTCGCATTGATGATTCTGGTGAACAACCCCGGAAGTTGGAGCCATATCTACGCCCCTTTAAAACATGCAGAATGGCAGGGATGTACCCCTACTGACCTTGTCTTTCCCTTCTTCCTTTTTGTGGTTGGGACCTCCATGTATTTCTCCTTTTCAAAATATGGCAACCGGCTAAACCGGGAATCCCTACTGAAAATTGGGAAAAGAACCCTGCTTATCTTCGCCATCGGTCTCTTTTTGAACTCTTTCCCACAATGGACGACAGATTTCTCCAAACTACGGATCATGGGTGTACTCCAACGCATTGCCCTGGTTTATGGCTTTTCAGCCTTGTTGGTTTTGGCTGTTCAAAAAAAATATTTACCCTACATTGGTGCCGGTATCCTTTTGGCCTACTGGGCATTGGTCTATTCTATTGGGGGAACAGATCCCTACTCCCTGGCAGGAAATCCTGCAACATCCTTTGATACTGCGCTTCTTGGAGAGAACCATCTCTACAAGGGATATGGAATCCCCTTTGATCCGGAGGGTCTCTTCAGTACCCTTCCTGCCATTGTAACCGTACTGATTGGGTACCTCATTGGCGCAGTAATAAAAAGCATGCCAAAGAAAGAAGTGCCACTGTTGCTCATCATCTTTGGGATCGCAGCCATCGCCCTCGGGATGTTCTGGAACCAATTTTTTCCCATTTCCAAACCAATTTGGTCCAGTTCTTATGTCTTGTATACAGCCGGGCAGGCATCCTTGTATATGGCCTTTCTGATTTGGTTGATCGATGTAAAGGGATTTACCGGATGGACCTCATTCTTTGTAGTATTTGGGGTAAATCCACTCTTCATTTTTGCTGCTTCCGGTCTATGGGGCCGGATCATGGGCCGGCTGATACAGGTGACCAACGATGACGCAAAAATTGTCAGCGGATCTTCCTGGCTCTACCATGAAGTATTTGTACCTATCGGCGGCAATTTGAATGGCTCTCTCCTGTATGCCATTTCCCATGTCATCCTATTTTGGTTACTTGGCTATGTATTGTACAAAAAGAAGATTTTCATCAAAGTATGATTGTGCTTCTTGAAGCTTATATGATTACTGAATTTTAAACTGCTTTGGGAATGAAATATTTGCTCCTGGTAACCCTGATCCTTGCAACTGCCCTGGTTTCAAAGGCTGATAAAGCTGACAGACTCTACAAAAGAGCCAAGGAGGCCTCCATTCAATTTGCAAGGAATTCATCAGCCGGGAGGGCCTACAAGTTTAGAATGGATACGCTAATCATGGACCACAAAGGAGAACAGCTCCAACTCACCATGAATGCCACATTTGCAGAAATTCCATTTCGGACAGAAGATATCACCAGGTATTATTCAGATTACAAACAACTACTTGGCAGAAAGTTCAGGAAAAGTAAACTCTCCATCTCCGCCATGGGAAAAGAGATCAGCGAACTGATACCCAACCCCTACCGGGATAGCACTTCAAAAATTGATTCCAGCAGGTTATCTGTTCCAAAAGTGCGTGGGGCACAAACAGTTTGGAACCAAACCCGGAATCAGCGTTTTTCCAAGGGTTTGGACAACTGCAACATTGCGCTTTGGCAAAGCCATGGCTGGTATTACGAAAACACACTCGACCGGTGGGAGTGGCAAAGAGCCCGTGATTTTTTGACGGTTGAGGATATCTGGACACTCAGCTTTGTGGTCCCCTACCTAACGCCCATGCTGGAAAATTCGGGTGCCTCCACCTGGCTGCCCAGGGAGCGGGACCTTGGAGCAGCAGAGATCATCATTGATTCGGAGAAATCTTCCGCTGGATCCGAATACAAGGAGCAGGGTGCAGCCTGGCAGTCATCTTCAGAACCGGGATTCGCATTGAAATATCCTTTTTTGCTCGATGGTGAAAATCCTTTTCAATTTGGCCATGGTAGGATGATCCCTGCCAAATCAACTGCAGATGCGGCTGTTCAGTATCTGCCGGATCTGCCCAAGAGTGATCATTATGCCGTTTATGTTTCCTACCTTCCCAATGGCAACAATGTATCTGATGCCAATTATACTGTCTGTCATTCCGGCGGGCAGACACAGTTCAAGGTCAATCAAACACAGGGCGGAGGGAGCTGGATCTACCTGGGAACCTTCAAATTTGAGAAAGGAAAAAATCCCGAAAAAGGGATGGTGGAGCTAAACAATGGCTCCTCCGAAACTGGCAAAATAGTATCAGCCGATGCAGTTCGTTTCGGTGGAGGTATGGGTAATATTGCGAGAGGTAAAGCTGACCAATTGAAAATTTTGTACGATCTCCGTGAAAAGGAAGGATGGGAAGCCGACTCAGCTGCATGGGTGCCATTTACGAGCCAACGGCCAAGGTACCAGGAGGCAGCGCGTTACTATCTCCAATATGCGGGTTTCCCGGATTCACTCGTTTACAGTCTGAACAGTACAAAAATTGATTATACAAACCGCGGCAAGGATGCTGCCAGTTTTGCCAAACGGGAGGCAGGCATGCAGGATTACAAGGACGACTACATGTGCAGGGGGGAGTATGTCAACTACCTGATGGGGGCTCCCAATGGACCCACCAAGGCACCTCAGACAAAAGGGATGGGAGTTCCCATGGATCTCTCGCTGGCTTTTCATACCGATGCCGGAACCACTCCAGACAGCTCTATCATTGGAACTTTGATGATCTATGATACCACTTTTGATGCCGATACCTTCCCGAACGGACAGTCCAAATGGGCGAGCCGCGATCTCACCGACATGGTGCAAACACAAGTAGTGAACGACCTGCGTGCACGTTACAAAGCCGACTGGACCAGACGGGGGATGTGGAACAAAAAATACTTTGAAGCCGCCAGACCCAAAGTACCGGCACTTCTGTCGGAACTGCTTTCCCACCAGAACTTTGCCGATATGTATCTTGCCCATGATCCCCGGTTCAAGTTCGATGTTTGCCGGGCCTATTACAAAGGGATCTTGAAATTCCTTGCCTTTCAAAATGGATTTGAATACCAGGTTCAGCCTTTGCCAGTCAGCCATTTTTCGATGAAACTTGAAGGCAAAGCGCTTCGGCTCAACTGGAAACCTGTCAATGATCCCCTGGAACCCACTGCAGAACCATCCGCCTACAGGGTTTACAGAAGGGTGGAAGCTGGAGGCTTTGATGAAGGAACGCTGGTTAAAGAGCAGACCATCACCCTAAATGACCTGAAACCCGGAACCATCTACAGTTTCAAAGTAACTGCACTCAACGCAGGAGGGGAAAGTTTTCCTTCAGAGATTCTCGCCTGCTCGCTGCCCGTCGACAATACAAAGCCAGCTTTGTTGGTCAATGGTTTTGACCGGATCTGCGCCCCTGCAGCCTTTGACAATGGCAAAGAAGCTGGTTTCCTGATGGCAGAAGATGAAGGAGTAGCCTATCTTGAAAATATCTGCTATATCGGCGAACAGTATGATTTTGACAGAAAGTCTCCCTGGCTGGATGACGACGCTTCTGGATTTGGATCAAGTCATGCCGATCAGGAGTCCAGGATTGTGCCCGGGAACAATTTCGATTATACTTTCGTGCATGGCAAATCGCTCCAAAATAACGGATGGGGTTTCATCTCCACCAGCGATGAGGCATTCGAAAAAGAGGACTACCCACCTACCTCCTACTCCCTTTTCGACCTTATATTTGGGGAAGAAAAAACTACCAAACGTATGATTGGCAATCCGGGCACTGATTTTACTCTTTTTACTCCGGGAATGAAGGATAAAATCACTCAAATAGCCTCGGTTGATGGAGCAAAAATATTGGTGTCTGGCGCTTATGTCGGCTCAGACCTGGAATTGTGCGGGGATTCGCTGACGAAAAAATTTGCGGAAGAAGTACTCCACTATACACACAGAACCAACCATGCCAGTAAGTCAGGCATGATTTATACCGTCAACAACCTGAGGAAAAATCCTTCAGAACAATATCACTATACAAATGACTGGAATTCTAACATGTATAAAGTAGAATCACCAGATGCCATTGAGCCCTCAGGGAAGGATGCATCGGTCCTTTTTCGCTTTTTTGGAGACAACAAAAGTGCAGGAGTCTGGTACGATGGCAAATACCAGTCAGTTGTTTTGAGTATTCCCATCGAAACAATTGAATCCGATAGCCAAAGAACGTCGTTGATGAAACAACTTCTGCAATTGATGGGGGTGAAATAAATTAAAAATGATTACAAATCTAACCATTACGGTATACAAAGATGAAAATTTTCACGCTGTGACAATTTGAGTTTTGTTTTGCATCCCTCGTGGTAAAAATTAAAAATGAGATGAAAATTACCTGTTTTATCCCTTGCGGGAGTGAGAAAGAGACCAAAGCAACGGTTCAGGAGCTTAGAAGTTCCGAATTGGTTGCCAAAATATTTGTGACCGGATCTGACCAGCCTCTATTCCCTCTGGAGCACGCTGAATGGCTCAATACCGGCAGCCTGACAGCCGGAAACACCCTGCAAACGATCGCTCTCCAAAGTCATACCGAGTACACACTGATCTACACCAGGCACAGTCCGTTGAAACTGGGTCAATATGCATTGGACCGGTTCATCAGCGTAACTGAAGATACAGGCAGCGGTATGGTCTATTCCAACTACCTGGCCGTTAAAGCCGGTGTCTTAACCTCCAATCCTGTGATTGATTACCAGCAAGGAAGTCTCCGTGACGATTTCAATTTTGGATCCTTGCTCTTCTTCAAAAAAGAGAAACTGAAAGAAGCTGCAACCGCCATAGATGGAACACTGCTTCATTCAGCGCTGTATGCCCTCCGCCTAAACATTTCATTGCTGGCACCCATTTTTCGAATACCTGAATTTCTTTATACCGAAGAGGAGTCTGACCTCCGTTTGTCGGGAGAGAAGATCTTTGATTACGTTGATCCTAAAAACAGGGGAGTTCAGATCGAAATGGAAAAAGTTTGTACCAAATTTCTAAAAGATGCTGGTGCCTTTCTGAAACCTGATTTTAAGCCTGTTGACTTTGAACTTGAATCTTTCCCTGTCGAAGCATCTGTCATTATTCCCGTCAGGAACAGGGTAAGGACCATTGAGGATGCCATTCAATCGGTACTATCACAAAAAACCAGGTTCCCTTTCAACCTGATTATTGCCGACAATTACTCTACCGATGGAACCACCGAAATTATCGAAAAATATGCAGAAAAGGATTCCAGGATTATACACCTGATCCCCGAAAGGAAAGATCTTGGCATCGGTGGCTGCTGGAATGCTGCCGTTGCACATCCCTCCTGCGGTAAGTTCGCCGTCCAGCTCGACAGCGACGATCTCTACCTGGATGATACCACCCTGCAGCAAGTGGTAGATACCTTCTACCAGGAAAAATGTGCCATGGTGGTAGGATCCTACCGGATGGTGAACTTCGACCTCCAGGAGATCCCGCCGGGAGTGATCGACCACAAGGAGTGGACCCCTGACAACGGAAGAAACAACGCACTTAGAATCAATGGACTAGGAGCTCCAAGGGCATTTTATACGCCGGTTCTTCGTTGCATCAAAGTACCAAATGTCAATTATGGGGAGGATTATGCACTGGGATTGGCCATCTCCCGCTATTACCAGATCGGCAGGATCTACAATCCGATTTACCTTTGCCGCCGGTGGGACGACAATTCGGATGCATCGCTGAGTGTGGAGGTAATGAACGGACACAATCTTTACAAAGACCGGATCAGGACCATAGAATTTTTAGCCAGGAAGGCCATGAATTTGAAATCGTGAAATCGGGAAAAGTGAATTTTTAACCTGTGAAATCAGAATCAACAAATATTAAAAATAGACTTTCCAAATTGAATAAGTAAAATGAACAAAGTAGCATTCATCACCGGCGGTACCCGCGGCATCGGCCTGGGAATTGCCACAGAGCTGGCCAAAGCCGGATTTGACCTGGCACTGAATGGGGTGCGCGATGAGGCCACCATAACTGCTGTTTTGGAGGATCTTAGGTTGTCAGGAACCCAGGTGGCCTATTTTCAGGGTGATGTCTCCATGACAGGAGATCGCCAAAAGGTGGTGGAGGCAGTTTTCAGACGATTCGGAAAGATCAACGTCCTGGTCAACAATGCCGGGATTGCTCCTTCCGAAAGGAGAGACATCATGGATGCCACCGAGGAGAGCTTCGAACAGGTACTGAAAGTGAACCTCCAGGGTCCCTACTTCCTCACCCAGATGGTGGCCAACAGGATGGTCGAGACCAAAAAACAGCGGGCAGAAGAGTTTTACTGCATCATCAATGTCTCCTCTGTTTCTGCTTTTATTGCCTCAGTGAACCGTGGTGAATACTGCATCTCCAAGGCAGGTATCGCCATGGCCACCAAATTGTGGGCCTCCAGATTGGGCGAATTCGATATCCCGGTCTACGAAATACAACCCGGGGTAATCCGCACCGACATGACCTCCGGGGTGGAGAAAAAATACGATCAACTTTTTCAGAATGGGTTGGCCATCCAATCCCGGTGGGGTATTCCCGGGGATTGTGGCAAGGTAGCCGCCGCCATGGCCACCGGCAGCATGCCCTATTCAACCGGCCAGGTAGTTTTGGTAGATGGGGGGATGTCTGTCCAGAGATTATAATTCAAATTCAATAAGTTAGCCGAATTGTCGTAAAAAAACCTTTGTGTCTTGGTGCCTTGGTGGCAGGGAATATTAGCCACTAAGCCACCAAGACACAAAGATATCACAAAGGCAACATATACATTGACTAAAAAAATAGTTAAATATTCTTAAAGCTATTGTATGACTATAAATATAGTCGTATGTTTGTTTGGAAGGATTGACACAAAAAAAATGACAACCATGCAATTAACAAGATCAGAAGAACAGGTGATGCAAATTTTGTGGGATTTGGGCGAAGGATTGGTCAAGGATATCCTCGACCGTTTCGACGAACCGAAACCCGCTCGCAACACGGTATCCACGGTAGTGAGGATTCTCGAAAAGAAAGGCTTTGTCGGCCACAAGGATTATGGAAAGGTTTTTGTCTATTACCCATTGGTGCAGAAAAAGGAGTACTCCGGCAAGCAGCTTTTCGGGTTGATGAACAACTACTTCAACAACTCCTTTCCCGCCATGGCCTCCTTCTTTGCCAAGGAGAACGACCTCTCCATCAAAGATCTTGAATTGCTGCTCGAAGAGACCAAAAAGGAGCTGGTAAAACGCAACAAAACCGAATAAGATGGAAGCAATTGGCCTTTATCTGTTAAAATCAGCCGCCTGGCTGACCGGTTTTGCGCTGGTCTACCTTCTTGTGCTGCGCAATGAGCGTTATTTCAGGTTGAACAGGTTCTACTTGCTCACCGGAATCGTCGCGTCGCTGCTCTTTCCTTTTTACACCTTCCGTTACACGGTGGTCATTCCTTCCGTTCCAACGGACTTCGACTTCGCCTCGGTGGGGGAGCTGGTAGCAGGTGGGGTAATTGCCGACGAACCGGCAGTTCCTTTTTACTACTGGATCTACCTGGCCGGAATCATCGCTTTCTTCCTGCGGGTGCTCTTCCAGACGTGGAAGATCTTCCGGAAACTGCAGGAGGCAGGCTTTGAGCGAACAGGAAATGTCAAATTGGTCCGTACACCGGACTACGCTGCTTCGTTTTCATTCTTTTCCTACGTTTTTGTCAATCCTTCAACATCGGCACACGAAATGGAAGAGATCATGAACCACGAACAGGAACACATCCGGCAACGCCACTGGTTTGATCTACTGCTGGTCGAATTGATCTGCATCGTGCAATGGTTCAATCCTTTTGCCTGGGTATATGCCCACCTGATACGTCAGAACCACGAATACCAGGCCGACGAAAGCGCCCTGCAGCGTACCGTCGATCCGGCAGTTTACCAGGCAGCCCTGTTGAACCAGCTGTTGGGAGCTCCTGTCTTCAGCCTCACCAACTCATTCAGCTATTCATTAAACAAAAAAAGATTTAAAATGATGAAAAAGAAAATAGACTCCCCGTTTAGAAAACTGAAAGTATTGGTGGTTTTGCCGCTGGCAGCAGTGCTTTTCTATGCCTTTGCGTTGCCTGAATACCAATACGAAACCAGTGAAACCACGGTGGCTGTGGACGACAACAAATTGGAGGTCAAGGGACAGGTTGTAAAGAGCGACGGCACTCCATTGGCCGGTACATCCGTTATTTTGAGAAACTCGACCATCGGTACCATTACCGACCAGGAGGGAAACTTCCTGTTGAAGGATATGCCGGCAGATGGCGAACTGTACTTCTCCTTTGTAGGTTTCAAGACAATTGTCAGGAAGATCACTGCCCAGCCGATGATCGTTACCATGGAAGTTGGAAAGGTGGGAATTGAAGGGGTTACAGTTATCGGTTATGGGACTCCGCCACCACCGCCGCCACCTCCACCTGCATCTGCCTATGATTTGACTAAAGATCTTGAAGGTCCTAATCCTCCAATGATCCTGTTGGATAAAGTTCAAATCACAAAAGAAGAACTTAATCAGATCAAGTCTGATCAAATAGAGTCAGTTGATATTTTAAAGGGTAAATCAGGCACTGCTTTGTATGGAGAAAAGGGAAAGAATGGGGTAGTACTGATTACTACCAAAGCCAAAGCAAATAAAGAAACCGGCGAAAAATCCGGCCTTGGAGAGGTAGTTGTGGTTGGCTATGGGAAGACTCCACCTGGCCAGGATCCAACTTCCGCAGCTGTTGCCATTCGTTCTAT
>CAZVTL010000100.1:0-12719 GCA_964630075.1 uncultured Tangfeifania sp. | reverse complement strand
CTGCCAGCCATGATAAGCCGCCCCATTAAACGAAAACCTGATAAAATACCTCATTTTTTAAACTTTTGAGACGTCGAAAATAGTACAAAAATGGCCTTAACACAAAGTATCGGATGTTTTTAATGGTAGTAAACTTGTTCAGGCTTTAATCAGACTCCGTATTAAAGCTAAATTAACAATGGTACAATTTCAAAACAATTATGGTACAGCTTCAGTTCAACTATAATTATCTTGTATTGTTGATATAGTTTAAATACCTTTGTAATATGATGAAAAAAGCAGCTAAAACTACGGTGGAATGGTACACTGATTGGACTGATCCGCCATTAGTCGGACAAGTTTTGCACTGATTTTTGAGGCTATTTTTAATATGAAATATTTTTCAAGTTATGGCACGAATTGAAACTGGTATTTTAGGTGGGTTTTCGGGAAGGATAGGAAACGTTGTAAGTTGCCTGAGGCACGGGAAATACTACCTGCGCACCTTACCCGCAAAGGTAAATCATCCGAATACTGAGAAGCAACTGACCCAGCGGATGCGGTTTTCACTGATTCAGCAGTTTCTTAAACCCATCAACAAATTTATTCACCTGGGTTTTGGGGCTTACGCCGAGGGAAGGTCGGCTTACAATGCGGCAATGTCGTACAACCTGGAACATGCCGTCCAGGGAAGCTACCCATTTTTAAACATTGACTTTACCAAAGCCTTGGTTAGCAAAGGAAATCTGTCAGGTACATTAAATGCAGCGATGCAGCAATTCGGAACAAATGCCATTACGATTACATGGGAAAATTTTGCCGGAGCAAAAGGAGCTAAGGATTCCGACATTGCCGTTGTTTTACTTTTTGATCCCATAACAAAATATGTTGCATCATTCATGAGCGCCGGCAAAAGAGCTGAAGGAAAAGCGCATATTATTTTACAAGAAGCTTCGGGCAACAAAAAACTTTATGGATACCTATGTTTTATTAATGAGGCGGTGCTGGCCGGCAAACTAAAGCCTGAAAACATTTCGGATAGTTGCTTTTGCGGGGTGGTGGAGGTATTTGCGTAAAAAAGAGTTACCTTTCGAAGAATTTACCAATGCTTAGCGACATTTGCGACGACCTTATACGGAATTTCGCATTAATCCTCAACTTTAAATTTTCTTAAATTTATCATCGGACAAATTCGACTTTCGACTATCAATTTTCCATTCTTCTCTCGCTAAAGCGGGATTTCGGCTATCGCCTTAACATTCTAATCTTTCATTGTCGAATTATCTTATCGCCGAATTGCTGAATTATTTCATTGTCGAATTGTCAAATCGACGAATTATCTCATTGTCACATTTATTCCATTCTTCCCCTCTCCCATTCTTCTCCCCCCAAAGCGGGATTTCGGTTATCGCCTCAACATTCCCCCAATAGCTATTTGGGTTCCATTATTCCATCTTTCCATTCTTCCCACTCTCCCATTCTTTTTCACTCCCCAAATCCAATTTATTTCTATTTTTGTCCATTAACTAAAAATCAGTCAATTTGAGCTAATTTTTTAAATACCATAAGCAGTAATCCCATGAACAAACCCGACCTTATCCGAAAGATAAAAACGCTCGAAGCACTCACCAACATCGAAAAAGCCGACCTCATCGCCCTGCTGAACAACACCAAAAAGTATGGCCTGTTGTGGGAAGACAAGCCCGAAGACGTGGAACATATCCTTCCTGAACCAATTGTTCAGTTTATTCCTTTATTTATAATTGCAGGGTTAACAAGAGATTATTTAAGTTTGCATGGAAATTAGTGACCAAATGATAGATCAACAAAACCAGGAAACCCAAACCCTCAGCCCGGCAGCGCTAAGGGAAGCGCTGGATAAATCTTCATCCATCAACCGGACACTGGGGCTGGGCTTAAGTGTGTTCGTTTTTGTCATGGCATTGATGGTGTGACTATTAATGAATAATTGGCTGGCTCACGATTGACTTATGTTTGAAAACTAATATCAACAAAATATGACCCTACACGAAGCAATTGTAAGAGTACTTCAGGCAAAATGTAGTTCAATGACAACGCAGGAAATTGCCGATGAATTGAACCGCAACGGTTTGTACTCAAAACGGGATGGCTCAGCAATTACAGATTTTCAGATTCACGGTAGAACCCGCAACTATGACCATCTATTTGATCGCGAAGGTAGTATTGTAAGCCTTAGGTCAAAAACAGGACATGACATTCCCGAGAAAAGAACCAATACCATGCAATCACAGCGTAGCCTCACCAAAGTCGAAAAACTCTCTGATGAGCTTGCATTGAAGGTGCTGATGAACGAAAAAAACTGCAAACCAGCCGACACTGTTGGCAAACTTATCTCTGACCGACCAGGCCTTTACTGCATCCGGATTGATAAACCCGAAAGTTTGCCACAACCATTTGCCACCTACCTGAAAGGCCGCCACCACAACATCATCTACATTGGCATTGCCACGCAATCATTAAAAACCCGATTTCTCGGCCAGGAACTCCGGGCAAAAGGACATGGTACATTTTTCCGGGGCATAGGCGCGGTGCTGGGCTACAGGCCGCCAAAAGGAAGCCTACTTAACAAGAAAAACAAAAACAACTACAAGTTTTCTGCAGCCGACGAGAAAAAGATCATCGAATGGATAAATGCCCATCTTCTGATAAGTTGGGTGGAGTTTTCAGGGGATTTGAAATCTACCGAAACGGTACTGGTTGAAAAACACCTTCCTTTGCTAAATACCAGTAAAAACCCTGAGAGTCTTGATGAGTTGGCGGCTTTGAGAAGGCAGTGCCGGGAGATAGCAAATAGTTTAAAATAGACTTATAATGTTTTTTAATCCTGAAAGAAGATGAACATTTTTAACGTACATAGAAACATTACAGACGCTTACGAAGAATACATCCGTAGCTTCGTCAACATCAGCGATGAGCGAATCAGGCAGGAAGTTGAAGAAAGCCTGCTGAAAGGCTTGATACTTCCTGAACCGCTTGTACAGTTCAATCCTTCCTTCGAGGTGGGCGACTGCATTGACGGGCTTATATCAAAACAGGTCCTGAATAAAAACGTTGGGCATTGCTTTAAAGGATGGGAACTTTTTAAGCACCAAACAGAAGCCATAGAGATTGGCAGCCGCAACGAGAGTTTTGTTGTAACTTCAGGAACCGGATCTGGAAAATCCCTTACGTTCCTGGCAACCATTTTCAATCGTATCTTCAATGAGGGTGCTGAAAGCAATGGAATTAAAGCCGTTATTGTGTACCCCATGAATGCTCTGATTAATTCGCAACACAAAGCATTTCAGGAATTTGCTGATGCTTATAAGGATAATTCAGGAGCTGATTTCCCAATTAGCTTTGGAAAATACACTGGCCAGGAATCTGAGGAGGAACGGGACCGCATGAGGCTCAAACCACCCCATATCCTCCTTACCAACTACATGATGCTCGAATTGATACTTACCCGTGCCAAAGAGCAAAGATTGGTGGAGGCTGCATATCAGAACCTGCAATTTCTGGTGTTCGACGAATTACACACCTACAGAGGTAGGCAAGGTGCCGATGTTGCTTTACTCATCCGACGTATCAAAGCCCAATGCGAAAACAAACACATCGTTTGCATCGGCTCATCCGCTACTATGGCTTCAGGCGAAGGCACATTATTATCTCAGAGGAAGGAGGTTGCACAGGTTGCAACAAAAATCTTTGGCCAGCCTTTAAAATGGGAAAACGTTATTGTTGAATCTTTGCGGGTTTCTTTTTCGGGGGAGGATGTTTCAGCGGATGAATTACGTTCAGAAATAGACACACTGCATCCTGCCTACGAAGATGAATCTGCACTCAAGGCGAACGGTTTAGCCCGCTGGCTCGAACGCAATATCTGCCTTCATTTCAGGGATGGAAGATGGTTTAGGGCAAAACCCATATCTTTTCAGGAGATGGTGAAAACTTTAGCTGAGGTATCCGAGCTACCTGATGACTTATGTGATGAAAAGCTGAAACAATTGCTTTTATGGGCCGACAACATCAACAAAAAAATAAACAACATCAGACCCCGGCGCTCCTACCTTCCATATAAAATCCATCAATTCATTGCACAAACAGGTTCGGTTTATGTTTCGCTCGATGACACCGGCAACCGTATCATAACGTTGGAAGCTAAAAACAAAACTGTCGAATCAGATGGAAAATTACCACTCTTTCAGGTAGTCTTCAGCCGGTATTCAGGCCATGAGTTTCTGTGTGCATCAATAGATCAGGAAACCCTGACAATTGAGCCTGCACCGTTTAATGCCGGAGTAGATGAGGATGAGGAATCCGAAACATCCAACGGCTACGTGTTGATAGAAAAGGAAGGCGATGAACAAATCTGGGACCCGGTCAATGACCTGGATTACCTGCCAGATTCCTGGTTTAATATGAACCCGCGTACCGGCAGCCGTAACATCAAATCCGAACATAAACACAAACTCCCCCAGGAAATCTATATCTCAAAAGACGGCTCTTACAGAAAATCACCTGAAGCCGGTTATATCAAAGCCTGGTTTATGACTGCACCGCTTGCTTTTGACCCTACCAGCCAAACAACATGGAGCGGCGCTATCAGGGAGCCAAACAAACTGGCCCGCCTAGGTATTGAAGGCAGAAGCACTGCAACCACGGTGCTTTCATTCCTTACCATCAAAGAGTTGGCAAAGGCAATTCCGGATCAAACTTTTCAGAAATTGTTATGCTTTACCGATGTACGGCAGGATGCTTCCCTGCAATCGGGCCATTTCAACGATTTTATTCAGATCGGTGTGTTACGTTCGGCCATCTGGAAGGCTGTCAGCACAAACAAAACATTGAATTACGCAAACATTGATGATGCCGTATTCCGTGTCCTCAACCTCAGGCAACCAGAATTTGCTCAGGTTGTGGCTGAGTCTGGCACATTTCAGTACAACGAAAACGAAAAGGCACTGAAACTTTATCTGACCTATCGCCTATTGTACGACCTGCGCAGAGGGTGGCGAGTAATCCTTCCAAACCTGGAACAGGTAGCGCTCATCAACATTAATTACACAGGTTTACGGGAAGAGGTAGCAAAAGAAAAATGGAATCAACTGCCTGGCTTTGCAGAAATGGACGCAGAGGATAAATATAAAATCCTGCTCAATACACTGGATTTTTTCAGAACCTCATTTGCTTTTCACTTCTCGGTGTACGATCAGCATGAATCCAACAAAAAGATCATTTCATCAAACTTAAAAGCACCGTGGACGCTCGATAGCAATGAAGATTTGAAGCTGCCTTTTTACCTCCATGTTATTAAGCCGCAAACCAGAAAGCAAAACATTCATTCCCAAAGTATCGGCCCGCAAAGTGCTTTTGGTAAGTACATAAAGGCCAAACTGAAGTCAAATGGTGTAAACTTTAAGGGCAAAGATGTGGTGGTTTGGATATCCGATTTACTTGAAATGTTGAGCAATTCAGGTTATCTGAGAAAAGTAGAAGGTTTGCTGGATCAGGATTTATATCAACTTAACGGCACCAGCCTGCTCTGGGTACCCGGTGATGAAAAAACACCCTGGACAGACGATGTAAGGGTGAGAAGCCTTCGCAAGCGCGAAGCATCAGTCAATAAATTCTTCCTGAGCTTTTACAAACAGGATTTCCGCAGCATGAAACCGGTGGTCAGCGCTGAGCACACAGGCCAGGTTAGCAATGAGGACAGAAAAAAAGCCGAAGAAGATTTTATCAACGGAGATGTGAGTGTATTGTATTGCTCGCCTACGATGGAATTGGGTGTGGATATTTCTGAACTAAATGTGGTTCAGATGCGTAATGTGCCGCCAAACCCTGCCAACTATGCACAGCGCAGTGGCCGTGCCGGTAGAAGCGGACAGGCTGCACTTGTGCTGACCTACTGCGCAAATAACTCCCCACACGACAGGCATTATCTTGAACATAAAAATGAAATGGTGGCGGGTATCGTTAGCCCCCCAAAACTGGATCTTACCCAGGAAGAATTATTTCGCTCACATCTCAATGCGTTGTTTCTTTCAAGAACAAACCTTGGTTCACTTAATGATTCCATTGCTGATATCCTTGACCTGTATGTGGATACAGACAAACTGCTCATGAAAAATGAGACAACCATCTCTTTAAATCTTGAGGAGCGTGTATTGGAAGAGTTGGAAGGTATTTTTATGAAAGCAATTGCTGATGTAATTCCTGAACTAGAAAAAATGCCTGGCGCGTGGTACACCAACAATTGGGTGCGCAGAAAACTCTCACAGGCTCCGGAATCCTTTGACAAAGCGCTTGACCGCTGGCGTGAGATTTACCGGAAATGTGTTGAGCAATTGGCTGTTTCAACCAGCATTCTGGGCGATCCCAGGATTCCCCGAACCGATGAAAGAAAGCGCGCAGCCGACAACAACCGCAAATATGCCGATCGTCAGATTGAGTTATTGAAAAATGAAAGTAAACCTGGAAAGAGCAACCAGCTTTCGGAGTTTTATCCTTACAGGTATCTGGCTGCCGAAGGGTTCCTTCCCGGCTATGGATTTACCAAGCTGCCGGTACGTTTGTTTGTTCCCACCGATAAAGGCGGTGAGTATATTTCGCGGCCCAAATTTATTGCACTCCGCGAGTTCGGGCCTCAGAATACGGTGTATCACAAAGGCGGCAAGTTCCGCATTAACCAGATGCTGTGGTCCGAAATGGACAACCCGCTGATTGAAGCCAAAATTGCAGTGAAATCCGGATACATTCTGATGAGCGCCGACAGCCAGCGCAATACCTGCCCCATTACCAATGCCGATCTGACTGATAACACCCAAAAGATCGTATTGTCAAATATGATCGAAATCCGTGAATCGCGTGCCGAAGCAAACCAGCGAATCACCTGTGAGGAAGAAGAGCGTACCATCAGAGGATATGATATTACTACAGCTTTTTATCTGCAAAGCGGATTAAACAACATCGAGGAAGTGTTGGTGAAAGTAGATGGCGAGGAATTGCTGCGAATGCAATACCTGCCGGCTGCCCGCATTGTTCAGATCAATAAAAAATGGAGAGTTTCAAAAGAAGGCGATGGCTTCCTCATCGGCAAGAAAACCGGTTTCTGGAAAAGGCCTGATCAGGTTGAGGGGGAAAATGCCTCCAAAGAAGAAATTGAAAGGATAAGGTTATACACTGAGAACACAGCGGACGCTCTTTACATCCAGCCTACCCGCAATCTAAATCTGAACCCCTTTGAACCGGGCATAATTACCTTGATGTATGCCCTGAAAAGAGCAGTTGAAATTCAGTTCCAGGTGGAGAGCAACGAAATGGGTGTTTCGCTCATGGGTACTTCCGAAGAACCCAACATCCTGTTGTTCGAATCTGCCGAAGGAAGCCTTGGAGTGATCGCACAGTTGGTGAAAGATATCCGGAATTTCAAAGCCCTGATCAACACGGCCTGGGAAGTTTGCCACTTCAACAAACCAGACAAAGAACAGCAACGCTACGGCGCTGCATCCTATGCCGATCTGCTTAGCTTTCACAATCAGCGCTACCATCAAACCATTGATCGTTTCATTATCAAAGATGCGTTGGAAACTCTCATGAATGCAGATGTTCAAATCAAAAGGTCATCCTTGTTTCGCGATTACGACCACCAGTACAATGAGTTGTTGCAGCATATTGACCCCAAGTCTTCTACCGAACTCAAATTCCTTCAGTGCCTCTATAAAAACAAGCTCCGGCTGCCGGATCGTACGCAAGTAAACATGGCTAAATATGGTTGCTACACCATACCTGACTTTGTTTACAAAGAGGAGATAAAAGTTTGTGTGTTCTGCGACGGAACACCGCACGACCTGCCGCAGGTAGCCGAAGGTGACGCCATCAAACGCACCTGCCTGGAAGCGCTGGGTTTTGAAGTCATCGTCTGGCATTATGCCACTCCGCTGGATGAATTTGTAAAGAGATACCCCCACATTTTTAAAACAGTTAAATCGTGATTGAATATCAAACCGGAAGCATCGTAAAAGTTAGAAACCGTCAGTGGGTGGTGCTGCCCTCGCCCGATCAGGACTTGCTCCTGCTAAAACCCCTTGGCGGCAGCGAAGAAGAAACCATCGGAATTTTCAACGACATTCCTTTCCAGCACGACAAGCCCGTTCGCGACAGCTTCCCTTATCCCACAGAGAACAATCTGGGCGATTTTGCCACCGCCCGCCTTTTATACAACGCCTCCCGCCTTTCCTTCCGCTCCGGCGCCGGCCCATTCCGCTCTTTCGGCAAGCTCTCAGTAAGGCCGCGCACGTATCAGTTGGTTCCTCTCATCATGGCCCTGAGGCAGGGAACCAAACGGCTGCTGATTGCGGATGATGTGGGCATTGGTAAAACCATCGAAGCCCTGATGATCGTAAGGGAATTAATTGACCGGGCTGAGATCAGGCGATTTGCAGTGCTATGTCTTCCCCACCTTTGCGAGCAATGGAAGGAAGAACTCCATGATAAATTTGGCATCGAAGCCGAAATCATCCGCTCAGGAACCATGGGCAAGCTCGAAAGGGATGTCCCCGGCGACCACAGCATTTTCAACTGGTTCCCCTATCAGATTATTTCCATTGATTTCATCAAACAGGAAAAATACAAAAGCCGCTTCATTGCCGAATGTCCTGAAATGATTATAGTGGACGAAGCCCACACCTGCTCCAGACCCGATGGCGTTTCAACAGGGCAACACCAGCGCTACAGCCTGTTGCACGAACTGGCTGGGAAAGAGGATAAACACATCATCATGCTTACCGCCACCCCCCACAGCGGAAAGCAACAGCAATTCCAATCCCTGCTCGGTTTGTTGCGTCCTGAATTTGAAACCCTCGACTTGCTGGAAGGTGATTACGAAAGCAAACGCAGGATTGCAGCCCATTTTGTACAGCGTCGCCGCAATGATGTAGAAAAATGGTTAGACGAAAACACTCCTTTCCCCAAACGTGAGGCCTTTGAACTGGAATACAGGCTGTCGCCCAATTACTCCCGCTTTTACAACGAAGTCTGGAAGTTTGCCCGCGGCATCACCGTTGACAATACCCGCCTGCCCCAGCAGCAGAAAATGCGCTACTGGACGGTACTTTCGCTCATCCGTGGTGTAATGTCAAGCCCGGATTGCGGCGTGGAGATGTTGAAAAACCGTTTTATGAAAGCAAACACCGGCGCTGCTACCGATCGTATGCCTGAAGAGGAGGAAAACCCCGCCATTGATTCTGATTTTGGCGAAGAAAGCGACAACGAACCAACCGGATTGTTTGCCGTTACCAGTTTCTCATCAGCCGAAGAACGCAGCCTGAAATTCCTGATGGAAGAACTCGAAAAGCTGGGCAACCTCCGCGACGACCTGAAAGCCCACACCGCCGCCACCCAACTGGCTTCCTGGATCAGGGAAGGATATAATCCTGTGGTGTTTTGCCGCTTCATTCAAACGGCGAAATATCTTGGACGTGTGGTGGCGCCCTGGCTACGAGCACAGTTCAAGGATCTGCAGGTAGAAGTGATTACCAGTGAACTCAACGATGACTTGAGGCGTGAAAAAATTACCGAAACCGGAAAATCGCCCAAAAGGCTGATTTTTGCCACCGACTGCCTCAGCGAAGGCATCAATCTGCAGGAGCATTACACTGCCGTGCTGCATTACGACCTGCCCTGGAACCCCAACCGCCTCGAGCAACGCGAAGGCCGCATTGACCGCTACGGGCAGCCCAAAGACAAAGTGATCACCACCCTGCTTTTTGGCAAAGACAATCCCATGGATGGCGTGGTAATGCGGGTGCTGCTCGAAAAAGCCCGGCAAATTCGCAAGGCCAACGGCATCACAGTCCCATTTCCTGAAGACAACCAGTCCATCATGGACGCCATCCTGAATGCCGTGATCCTGAATCCTTCTGCCATGCAGGAAGTGAAGCAATTGTCGCTTGAGTTGGATGTTGATCCTGTTATTAAAGAATCTGAGCTGAAAGTTAGCCGTGCATACGACAAGGCCATCAACGATGAACTCAGGATCAGGAACCTGTTTGCACAAAATCCCATCGTAAAGGAACTCAATATTGACCGCGACCTCAAAGATACCGACGAAGCCCTGGGCAATCCAAAAACAGTGGACCGTTTTGTTCAGGATGCTTTTTCCTTCCTCGGCGTGCAAATGGAACCTGCAAAGCACGGCTGGCGTATATTTCCATCGCAGCTTCCGGCCACTCTAAAACCCCTACTGCCCGATGAACGCAACCTCCGTATTACTTTTCACTCACCTGTTCCCTCAGGCTATTATTACATAGGCCGCAACCATCCGCTCGTGGAGCAGTTATGCCATTACATCCTCAGCCTGGCCTTCATGCACGACGGCAATAAAAAAGTGGCGCGTGCATCGGTGTTTGGCTCTGAATCGGTTCAGCAAAAAACTGTGATCGTGCAGTTCAGGGTGCGCAACCATATACGGCAGATAAACGGTTCACACGAATTTCTGGCCGAAGAAATGATGCTCTGGGGCTACAGCGGCCATCCCGGAAACGGAAACGAATTAAACCCGGAAGAAGCACGCACATTGCTGATGACTGCCAAAGTACATCGCGACATCCAGCCTGAACAACAGGCCGTTTTTCTTGAAAAAGAAATCGAAACCATACGCAATATGCAGGAAAGGGTGGATAAACTGGCGCAGGAACGCGCTGAAGAATTGATTGAAGCGCACGAGCGCTACCGCAAAGCCCTCAAAGGAAAAGAATACGAAATTGGCGCAGTGCTGCCTATGGATATGATCGGCATCTATATTTTCTTACCCGAAATCAACTTGTAAGCATGAACTTCCCATCTATACAGATTTACGGAAACATCCTCTCGCCCGACCTGCTCAACCGGCTCGACGGCGACGATAACCTGCCGGGTCAGAAACCTAAGGATTTCAATCTGGAATCTTCCGCCCGTGTGCGTGATGAAATATCCCAGGCATGGTCGCTGGCCATCAATTATTACAAAGGCTACAGGCTGAGGCTCGAAAAATTATCGCCCAATCAGAGCGGCGAATCCGAAACCCGCAACCTGTGGATCACTCCACTGATGAGCCTGCTGGGCTATAACATGCGCTACGAAAACACCGCCCAAACCATTGCCGGAAAAACCTACCACATAACCGATCCTGCCGCCAACCTCGATGGCTTCCCACTGATCATTTCCGGTTACCACCAGGATCCGGACAAAAAGCCTTACGGCCTGCGCATGTCGCCACACGCCCTGCTGCAGGAATACCTCAACTTTTGCGATGCCCACCTTTTCGGAATGGTTACCAATGGCCGGGTGCTGCGCTTGCTCCGCGACTCCGGGCGTATCATCCGCCAATCGTACGTGGAAATTGACCTCGAACGCATGTTCGACGAAAACCTCTATGCCGACTTCGCTGCCTTCTTCCGCCTCTTCCATGCGAGCCGAATGCCCCAGCAGCAGTTTAGCGGACAGGAAAGCTTCATGGAGCATTACCACCTCGATGCGCTGGAAAGTGGAACCCGCATACGCGAAAACCTTAGCCGCGCCGTGGAAGACGCCATCAAGCTCTTTGCCGACGGCTTCCTGAGCCACCCGGCCAACGAGGCGTTGCGCGAAAGCGTGAAAAGCGGCGCCCTCACTTCTGAATTGCTGTACCGCCTCATGCTGCGCCTGGTGTATCGCCTGCTTTTCCTTATGGTGATTGAGGAACGCAACCTCGTATTCCCGCAGGATGCACAAAAGCAAAACCGCCGCCTCAGCGATATTTACAACAATTACTACAGCGTGCTCAGGCTGCGCCGCCTTACGCGCAATCCTGCCGTGAGAGACCAGCGATTTAGCGACCTCTGGCAGGGGCTGCTCAATACCTTCCGCCTTTTCGAGACCGGAAAGTACGGCCTGCCGCTGGGCATCAAACCGCTCAACGGCGAATTGTTCGGCCCCGAAGCGCTGGAATATGTCAGTGAAGCCAGCCTCGGCAACAAAACCCTGCTCACGGCTCTCGAAAAACTGATGTGGTTCACCAACGCCTCCGGCGCCATGCAGCCCATCAATTATAAGCTGCTGAATGTGGAGGAATTTGGCTCGGTGTATGAAGGCCTGCTCGAATACGACCCTGTTATACCGGCAGTGGGCAACACCTTCACTTTCGATTTTGTATCCGGCAGCGGTCGTTCCTCTTCCGGTTCGCACTATACCCCCGAAGAGCTGGTGCAACCCCTCATCAAACATTCGCTCGACTACCTGCTCGATGATCGCGAAAAGCTGATCAGGCAGGAAACGGACCAAAAGAAACTGCGGGGCGCCGAAAAAGCCGATGCCCGCGAAGAAATCATCAAAAAGCACCTGCTCAGCCTCAAAGTTGCCGATATTGCCTGCGGCAGCGGCCATATCCTGCTCAGCGCTGCCCGCCGCATTGCCCACCGCTACGCCTGCCTGCTCGAAGAAAGCGACCAGCCCACACCCAGCGGACTGCGCCACGCCATGAGGCTGGTGATAAAAAACTGCATTTACGGCGTGGACAAAAACCCCCTGGCCGTGGAACTTTGCAAAGTAGCCCTATGGCTCGAAGCACACAACCCCGGCGAACCCCTCAGCTTCCTGGATCACCGCATCAAATGTGGCGACAGCATTGTAGGGCTGGCACATCGTGAAGAACTGGAAAACGGCATTGCCGACGAAGCCTTTAAAACCCTGCCCGGCGA
>CAZVTL010000099.1:0-12722 GCA_964630075.1 uncultured Tangfeifania sp. | reverse complement strand
TGTATACCCTTTTCATTGCCACTTTCCTTGCCTATTTGCTGATACCACTGGCCCAGCAGCGCATCAGGCCAACAACAATCAGCATGTACAACAATTTCCAGCCCCTGATAGCCTCCCTGATTGCGGTCGCACTTGGCATGGATCACTTCTCCCTGACCAAGCTTTTTTCTGCAGTGCTTATTTTTTGTGGAGTCTATCTGGTAACCCGCAGCAAAGCCAGACCGGAAAACGAAAAGGGGGTGTTGGATACGTGGGAGGCAGGGCAACCAGAAACGGTGGAGCCCAAGAAGTGACTGAAGTGAATGAACTGCCCAAAGCTGGATCAGTAGCCTGTAGAAGATTGAAAAAAGGAGGGGAGATTCTACACAAATAAAAAAAACCAAACAAAGCCCCTTGTTTTTTCTTCTATCTATCAATAATAATGCTATTTTTGCGACAGAATAAAAGATAGGAACAATGATTTCTGGCAATGCACTTTATTTTTGGTTTTATTATCCCCGCTTCCAACAGGAGATCGGCGAGTAAGGCATTGTTTGAAACAAAACGATAACATACAAAGAGGTCTCCCTGGTGGAGGCCTCTTTTTTAATAGGGTTATGAGTGATAGGTTATGAGTTTTGAGTTGTTTGATCCAGATATATCTGGATCAAATTCTCCATATTCATAACTCATAACTTATAACTCATAACTTAAAGTTTGATATGAGATTAACGGTGATAGGATTAGGGCTGATTGGCGGATCGATGGCGATCGATCTGCGCAAATGCCAGTTTGCAACAGAGATAACTGGTGTGGACAACATACCGGAGCATGGCGCTGAGGCCATTCAGCTAGGCATCGTCGACCAGGTGACAGACTTCGAAAGTGCTGTAAAATCGGCCGATCTGGTATTGTTGGCTCTTCCGGTGGATCAGATTATCAGGCTATTACCACAGGTACTCGATTTGATCTCCCCCTCCACCACAGTGGCCGATGTCGGTTCTGCCAAGCGGCAAATCGTTGCCTCTGTGGCCAACCACCCGCTTCGGGGTAATTTTGTGGCAACACACCCCATGGCTGGTACTGAGAACAGCGGTCCGGGGGCGGCGATGGAGAAGCTTTTCGCCGGCAAATTAACCATCGTTTGTGACCATGAACAGTCGCGTCCCCAGCATCTGGCGCTGGTAGAGAAGATGTACCAGTCGTTGGGAATGTCGACAGCCTACATGAGCAGTGATGAGCAGGACCATACCACTGCCTTCGTTTCACACCTACCCCATGCTGCTGCCTTCGCCCTGGCCAATGCGGTACTGGCCAAAGAGGAACGAAACATCATATTTGACCTTGCCTCCGGAGGATTCCAGTCTACCGTCCGGCTTGCCAAAAGCTCACCTGAGATGTGGGCTCCTATATTCAGGCAGAACAAGGATTACGTAATTGAGGCAGTTACGGCTTACATCCACCATTTGAAAGATTTCAGGGAGGCCCTGAAGCGGGAGGATGAGGAGCAGTTGTTCAATTTGATACTTGAAGCAAACAAAATACGTACAGTGTTAAGCGGAGCAACAACCTCCATGACCAAAAATGAAGAGACAATCGTAAAATTATATACTAAAAAATAGAAGAGATGGTAACAAATTTAAAAGTAATGCCCATCAGCCACTGGTTGCCCAAAATTGACAACCCCTTGCTGATCAGTGGGCCATGTAGCCTGGAATCTGAAGATCAGGCGCTATCTACCGCACGCGAACTGGCCAAAGACAAGCGTGTGTTTGTCTACCGCGGAGGAATCTGGAAACCACGCACACGTCCTGGAATGTTTGAAGGCGTAGGTTCAATAGGCCTTGAATGGCTGAAGCTGGTCAAGCAGGAGACAGGCTTAATGACAGGGACGGAAGTAGCCAATGCCCAGCACGTGGAAGAGTGCCTGAAGGCTGGAGTGGATGTGATGTGGATAGGGGCCCGCTCTACCGCCTCTCCCTTTGTGGTTCAGGAGATTGCAGATGTGCTCCGGGGAACAGACCAGATCATCATGGTAAAAAACCCGGTGAATCCGGATGTACAGCTTTGGGTCGGGGCACTTGAGCGGTTGAACCAGGCAGGTTTGAAAAACCTGGTTGCCATCCACCGGGGATTTACTCCTTTCAGTGAAACCAAGTACCGCAACTTCCCCAACTGGAAAACAGTCATAGAGCTGAAAAGGATCCTTCCCAATATGCCGATCATTTGCGACCCCAGCCACATTGCAGGGAAAAGGGAGTATCTTTTCGAAATCTCACAAAAGGCTTTCGATATCGGCATGGAGGGTCTGATGATTGAATCTCACATAGATCCCTCCTGCGCATTGAGCGACAAGGACCAACAGGTGACTCCGGCAGATCTGGCGAAGATCCTGGATAGGCTGGTCATCAGGTATGCAAGTTCAGATGATCCCCAATTTGAGAACAAACTGGAGAACCTGCGCGGCAGGATCGATTCGATCGACCATGAAATAATGGAGGTGTTGGCACAGCGGATGGGAATTGTCAAGCAAATTGGCCAATACAAAAAGGAGAACAAAGTTACCGCCCTCCAGATCAACCGCTGGGCACAGATCATGGAAGACCGCAGCCGGCTGGCCGAAAAGCTCAATCTGGATGATGCATTTGTGAAAGCGTTGTTTCAATTGATCCACGAGGATTCTGTTAGACAACAGTCGGATATAATGGACAGGGATTAGGTTGGGAAAAGAAACACAGACCGGGGGACTAGAAGACGAGTAGACTGAGGGACTTAGGGACTTGGAGTAGGGGAGACTGGGAGAATGAGCAGGAGTGTATAATAACCGGACTGTTCTATTCGTTTTCGGGTGAAGAATCTGTCAATTGCCCCATGATCTTTTTAATTGCCTTCACAACTGACGGTTCAATCTTAACGTATGGGAGTTCCTCTTTAGCGATATAAACAAACATGAGCACCAGCCGGTGATCTGATTGAGCAAGCTGATCATAAAGAACAGTTTTGTGCAACCGGAAGGATTCCCGTATTCTCCTCTTCAGGGTGTTTCGGTCTACCGCATGCCTGAAATTCTTTTTAGGAACTGAGAACCCGGATTGAGCGGGTGAATTTGAAGGGAGTTGATCACACAATTTCCAAACAACCCTTAGCGGATAGGACAAAAAGCTGTTGCCTGTGAGAAACAAATCTCCCATTAATTTCTGGCTGCACAACTTTTCCTCTTTGCGAAAAGTATGGGAAACTAAATCTGTCAAATTCCTACTTGTGGTTTTTGTTGAAATCCGCTATGTATTTGTCCAGTGCCGATGTCATGGAGGGTGTTTCCGGAAGTGGTGCTTCAATGTCCACATTCAACTCAGCATCCCTGACTGCCTTGGCAGTGGCATAGCCAAATGTGGCAATCTTGGTCTCATTTTGTTTGAAATCCGGGAAATTGAAAAACAATGATTTGATGTCGGATGGACTGAAAAATACCAGCACATCATAGTTCACATCTTTAAGGTCAGAAAGGTCGCTGCATACCGTCCGGTACATGACTGCCGCCTTGAAGGTTAGGCCTGCCGAAATCATCTTCTCAGGTACTTCATCCTTGTGCATGTCGGAAAGTGGAATCAGGAAGCTCTCTTCCTTGTGCTTCAGCAAAACTTCAAGCAATTCAGCAAACTTTCCGGGGGCATAAAAAATCTTGCGTTTCCTGTAAACAATGTATTTTTGCAGATAGTGGGCAGTTGCCTCAGAAATGCAAAAGTATTTCATGGTGTCAGGAATCACCACCCTCATCTCCTGTGCCATGCGGAAGAAATGATCAATGGCAGTACGACTGTTAAAAATCACCGCAGAGAAATCAAGTATATTGATCCGTTCTTTTCTGAAATCTTTTGCAGAAACCCCTTCAACATGTATGAAAGGGCGAAAATCGATCTTTAAATTGTTCTTTGCAGCCAGATCGTTGTAGGGCGAATTCTGAAAATTCGGTTCGGGCTGAGTAACTAATATCTTCTTGATTTTCAATTTATTGCTAATTTAGAATTATTCTTATTCCCCTTAATTAAGCTCCCGTTGCCAATTTGACTACCAGTAGGATCGGAAGAATTTCAAGGGTGCAAAGGTACAAAATCAAATAGAATATTGAAATACCCTCTCTGAATGCAAAATAAATACTTCTCACGATGGAAAGGAGGTAGAAAATGGCAATCAGTGCAGGGACTATGAACAGCGAAAAAGGGGCAAATCCAGGCACCCATGCATGCAGGGTGGCAACAGGCAACAATATCAGCCCCAATACATTGTGGTAGAGCATCATGTTAAATATCAGTTCCCCGGTAGTCTCCCTTTTGGAGAATATGGATCCCAAAATTTTGTAGAGCATTATTTTGAGCATGAAATAGGCATTCACAACAAAAAATACGATCAGGTAAAACTCGATCCCGGAAGATCCCATCATCGACATCCCGTTGTCTCTTGCAATCAGGAAGATCGGGAAAGGAAGAAAAAGGAAGAAGATGATATTTAGCCTGAAGATGCCAAAATTGTTGTTGTAACCCCGTTCCCTGAACAAACGTGCGGCTATGGAGAAATTAAATATACTTTGAAATACCTGCACGATGTATTTGGAAAATCCGAACTGCAGGGAGGCAAAAACGGTCCAGCCAATCAATATAAGGAAAAATGACCAGTCCTGCCCTTCCGATTTCATCTGCTTGCCTTGGAAGCCATAGGGTTGCTCCGGTTGTGCAGAGAAGGTTGCAGTTACCGGAATGGTATCCACTGGCACAGGGGTAAAACTCCAGAAATTGAGGGTGTCTCCCTCTGTTTGATAGATTCCGGGATTACCGGTATAGATATTAGCGTTTGGATCGCGTTCTGCAAAGGTGGCCTCCACCGCCGACGAATTGTTGTTTTGTAAGGATGTCGAGGTGTTTTTTCTCAGCGTTACCGATGGTTCAATTTTTTTTCCGGAGATCTGCTGGTGGTATCGCTCTGCTGCCTGTATGAGGGCATCTTCTTCTTTGGACGCCTTCTCAACCGGTTTAGCACTCTTTAAGGTGGTCTCTCCCTTTTTCGTACTTTTTTTTTGTGAAGATGCTTTGGCTCCCTTTTGAGAGGCCTGCCCTGTTTTGGTGTTGGAAACCGAAAAAAGTGAGGAGGAGGAGAGCAGCATTGTCAGAATAATATTGTGGTGCAAAGATAACAAAAAGAGAGGAAAGCGTAAATATCTGCTACCGACATTCGATTGTTTCAAATGTATCAGCTAATCAATATCTTTGCAGGATGGAAAATAATTCGAAACCAGTTATCTATTTTGCACCTCTACAGGAATCTACCGATTTTGTCTACCGCAAGGCTCATGCACGTCATTTCGCGGGTATTGACAAATATTTTTCACCCTATATACTGTTGCAAAAGGATGGGTTGGTGAAGAAATCCCACCTGCGGGACATTGCCATTGAGAATTGCCCAGGATACCCTTTGGTACCGCAATTCATGGCGGGAAACAGTTCCGATTTCATTTTTCTGGCCAAACATCTCGGGGAATCTGGATATGAAGAGCTCAACTGGAACCTTGGTTGCCCGTATCCCATGGTTACAAACAAGGGAATGGGTGCCGGTCTGTTGCCCAACCCGGATAAGATCAGGGAGATCCTGGATCAATCCATCCCCAAGGTGAAGGGACGTATCTCTGTGAAGTTGAGGGCTGGGCTGGTGTCAGCAGCGGAGATTTTGGAGGTGTTGCCAGTTTTAAATGATTACCCAATTTCGGAGGTCATAGTGCACCCCAGAATTGCCAGACAACTCTATTCGGGTACGCCTGACCACGATCTCTTCCTGCAATTACAGGGTCTGGTTCGTCATCCGTTGGTCTACAACGGGGATGTTGTTACGCGGGAGGATTTTGACATTGTACAGGGCAAGTTTGACCCGCTTCATACCTGGATGATCGGTAGGGGATTGCTGAAAAATCCATTTCTGGCCAGGGAACTCCGGGGAGAGCAACTTCCCGGTAGGATGGAAAAGGCAAGGATCCTGGAGGATTTCCACCATGAAATCGTTGAGAACTATACCGCGATGCTCAGTGGTCAGGGTCACCTGATCACCAGGATGACAAAGTTCTGGGAGTACTTCTGTTTCCTCTTTCCCAATCCGCACAAGTCATTCAAACGGGTGAAGAAATCGGTGAACCTCTCCAAATATGAGATTGCTGTCCGGGAAAATTTTCTGCAGTTCAGAAACGAAGAATAATTCGACAATGTGATAATTCGGTAATTCGACAATTTCTGAATTGTTGTATACCGGATCACCCAATTATCACATTTTCGAATTGTCGAATCGTCGAATTGTCACATTTTTGAATTGTCGAATTCACTTCAGTGCGCCAGTAGCCAGTTCTCCGCCGCATCCATCTCCACCTCGAGGGGAACTACCAGTTCAACGGCATGCTCCATCTCCTCCTTGACAATTTTTTTCACCACCTCCGTCTCTGATTTGAGCAGGTCGAAGTTCAATTCGTCGTGTACCTGAAGCATCATTTTGGAGGCAATGTTTTCGGCATCAAATCTTCGCTGAATCCTGACCATGGCCACTTTGATGATATCCGCCGCCGATCCCTGGATGGGAGCATTGATGGCATTTCGTTCTGCAAAACCACGTACGGCTGCATTCTCTGAGTTGATATCCTTGAGGTACCGCCTTCTTCCCATGATTGTTTCTACATATCCCCTTTCACGAGCCAAAACGATTTGATCGTCCATGTACTGTTTTACCTGCGGGAAATTGATAAAATAGTCATCAATCAACTGCTTCGCCTCATTTCTTGGAATGTTGAGCCGCTGTGCCAATCCAAAGGGAGAGATGCCGTATATGATTCCGAAATTGGCCGTTTTGGCTTTCCTTCGCATATCAGGGGTAACCTCTCCTGACGGGATGTTGTAGATTTTTGCCGCCGTAGCTGCATGAATGTCCTCTCCATGGGCAAAAGCCTCAATCATCACCCGATCACCTGAAAGGGCAGCCATTATACGCAGCTCAATTTGTGAGTAGTCGGCAGAGAGGAAGAGGTGATCCACATCCCGCGGAACAAAGGCCTTTCGGATCTCACGTCCGTTTTCATCCCGAATGGGGATGTTCTGCAGATTGGGATTGTTGGAGCTCAGTCTTCCGGTTACGGCAACCGTTTGGTTGTAGGAGGTGTGAATTCTTCCGGTTTTCGAATTGATCAGTTTGGGAAGGGATTCAACATAGGTGGAAAGCAATTTCTTTAAACCGCGGTGCTCCAATACTTTCCCGATGATTGGGTGGCGTTCCTGCAATAGGGTCAACACCTCCTCGTTGGTAGAATATTGTTTGGTTTTGGTCTTTTTGGCCTTTGGGTCGAGCAGAAGCTTGTCGAAAAGGATGTGTCCCAGCTGCTTGGGGGAGGAGATGTTGAATGGTTCACCTGCCATGGCTGTAATCTCCTCTTCCAGTTGGATGATCTGTTCCCTTAGAATGATCGCATACTGGTCCAATGCCTCCACATCGATTCTCATTCCCGAAAGCTCCATCTCAATCAAGACCTTCAGCAAGGGCATCTCCACCTCCTCAAACAGCGGGAGTACATGGCCATCTGTCAACTCTTTTTCCAGCAAGGGTTTTAGCTGAAGCGTAAAATCTGCATCCTCACAGGCATATTCTTTGATCGTCTGCAAGTCGACCGAACGCATGGAGGTCTGATTTTTCCCTTTGCCGATCAGTTCGGAGGTGGCAATTTTTTTGTACCCCAGGTAGATCTCGCTCAGAAAGTCGAGGTTGTGGCGCAAGTCAGGCTGGATCAGGTAGTGGGCAACCATGGTGTCGAAGATGGGGCCGTGCATTTTGATTCCGTACCCGGAAAGCACCAGTGCGTCAAATTTGATGTTCTGACCAACCTTTGTAATCGTTTCACTGTCAAAAAGGGGTTTGAATTCAGCTACGATCTCTTTGGCCAGCTTCTGATCTGCTGGTATGGGAATGTAAAATGCTAACCCTTTCCGATAGCAAAGGGAGATTCCCACCAGTTGGTCCGACAAAGGATCGAGCCCGGTGGTCTCCGTATCGAAGCAAAACTCCTTTTCACGCAGGAGATCAGCGATCAGTTTGGATCGTGCCGCTTCACCCTCTACCAGGTGGTAGGTATGTTCATAGCTGTGAATTTGCTCAAGGTTGGAAGCCTCCACAAAAACAGGGGTATCTGGAAAATCAAAAAGTGATCCCTGTGGATTGACCGGCTTTGGCTGGACGACTTCGATCTTTGGAAGCTTGGAGAGCATGTTGCGGAATTCGAGCTCTGTAAACAATTCATTCAGCTTCTGGTGGTCTGGCTCCACCCTGACAAGCTCATCCGGCGAATGGTTGAGGGGCACCTCCAGGATGATTTCAGCCAATTTCCGGGAGAGTCTTACCTGCGCTTCAAAGTTAACAAGACTCTCTTTCTGCTTCCCTTTCAACTGTTCGATGGATTGGTAGATGCCATCTATCCCCCCAAATTGCGCAATAAGTTGCTGGGCACCTTTCGGCCCGATACCCGGACAGCCTGGAATGTTGTCGGAGGAGTCACCCATCAGTCCCAGCAGGTCGATCACCTGATCTGGGCGGGCTATCTGGAAATTTTCGCATACCTGTTCCACGCCCCAGATCTCCATCTCGTTGCCCATTCTTTTGGGCTTGTACATGAAAATATTGGGGGAAACCAGTTGGGCATAATCTTTGTCGGGAGTGACCATGTACACTTTGAAGTCCTCTTTTTCTGCACATTTGGCCATGGTTCCAATTACATCATCTGCTTCATATCCTGTGCATTCCAGCTTTGGAATATGGTAAGCATCGATCATCCGGCGGATGTAGGGGATGGCAATCCGGATGGCCTCCGGCATGGCTTCCCGGGTGGCCTTGTATGCGTCAAACAGTTCGTGGCGGAAGGTGGGACCGTGCAGGTCAAAGGCAACTGCAAGATGGGTAGGTTGTTCGAGTTTAAGGATCTGCTCCAGGGTATTGACAAAGCCAAATACCGCAGATGTGTTCATTCCCCTGGAGTTTACCCTTGGGTTGTTGATAAAGGCAAAATAGGAGCGGTAGATCAGCGCGTAGGCATCAATTAAAAATAGCTTCTTCATCGAAAGAAAATTAGTCGAATCAAAACTACTAAAAAGCATAGAGCCAGCAAATCAATTTACCGGCTCTATGCTATTGTTGGATGATCACCCTAATCGTTGCAGTGACAACTCTCGATGGCCGACAGCACCCCGCTTAGCGCAGAATGTTTCAGATAATAGTAGGTGTTTTTACCATCGCGTGTTGAAGCAAGTACGCCTTTTGATTTCAAAATACCCAAATGGTGTGAGGTCGCTGATTGCTCTATTCCCAGTCGTTCATAGATTTCAGTTACCGTTAGTTTTTTATCACCTTCCAAAAAACTAACGATGGTGATGCGCATTGGATGAGCTATTGCCTTGAGCATTTCTGCCGCAAGCGTCAACTTTTCCAGAGTCTGTTCGTTCGGGTTCATGGGTAAAATATTTTTTTATTTCCGCAATAGCGGAGGTAAACCTCACTCAGCCAAATACTTTATATTGAGCAATGGCTCATAAGTGAGTCGGTATCTGAGGACAAACAATGTCAATTCATTAATACAAATATATAGATAACATGTAGTTAATCAATGGAACAAACGGGTAAAATGTTTAATTTAGAACAGATACAAACAAAGCCGGAGTGCCCGAAAAATTGTTACTTTTGGCAATAGATAGAGCGTACAGAGCATGGCATCAAAAAATGAAATAACGGCACCGGTAGAGGCGGAGTTGAGGCAATTTGAACCCTATTTCAAAAAAGCAACCAAAAGTTCCATCCCCTTCCTGGATGCCATCATGAATTACATCCTCCGGCGCAAGGGAAAACAGATGCGGCCCATCCTCGTCTTTCTTTCGGCCAAATTGAATGGGCGCTTCAACGAACGCACCTATCATGCCGCCCTCACCATCGAATTGTTGCATACGGCCACTTTGGTACACGACGATGTGGTAGACGAATCTTATCAACGTAGGGGATACTTCTCCGTCAATGCCATCTGGAAAAACAAAATTGCGGTACTGGTGGGGGATTTTATCCTCGCCAAGGGGTTGTTGTGGTCGATCGAACACAAGGATTACGATATTCTGGATTTTATTTCGCAGGCGGTCAGAGAGATGAGTGAGGGGGAGATTCTTCAGATTCAAAAGGCGCGCAAGCTGGATATCACCGAATCTGTCTATTTTGAGATCATCCGGAAGAAGACCGCCTCCCTGATGGCCACCAGTGCAGCCGTAGGTACCTGCTCTGTCACGGAAGATGCTGAAACCATTGAACGGATGCGCCTTTTTGGCGAGTATGCAGGGATAGCATTTCAGATCAAGGACGACCTTTTTGATTTTCAAAAATCAAACCTTCTTGGGAAACCTACCGGGAATGATCTCCATGAAAAAAAGATCACCTTGCCATTGATTTACGCATTGAACCAGGGAAGTTCCTCTGAAAAACGAAAGATCCTGGAGATCGTGCGCAAGAAAAGCAAATCCTCCAATGATCTTACGGAGGTGTCCAAGTTCATAGCAGACAGGGGAGGATTCGATTATGCGGAGTCGGTGATGCAGCAGTACCACCAAAAAGCCCTGGAGCAGTTGACAAGCTATCCTGACTCTGAATACAAACGGGCGTTAATAGCTTTTGTAGGGTATATCACTACCAGGGAAAGTTGAGAAGAAGTGCCTAAAGTGAGCTAGAGTGAACTAAAGTGCCTAAAGTTCATGGATTTCAAACTTTAATGGAGTAAGTACTCTAGTCACTTTAGCTCACTTTAGGCACTTTAGTTCACTTCTTCTTACTGAAATTGACGATCAGGAAATAGACAATAAAGCCCATCGAAATAGAGACCAATTCAATGCCAAATGGCAAGAGACCTTCCTGCATGTAATTCCGGTAGGCATCCTCGTTGCTCATGCCCGGACCCATTTGGTGGATTAAAATAAATCCCAGTCCGGCAAAAAGGGCAACCAAACCCCATTTGAGGGAGGGATATTTGTTGACCTCCTGGTTCTCACTGATGGAGGAGGCAATTTTCTGTTCCAATATCCCTGCATTCTCGAAATGCCCGGCCTTGATGATTTTCCTTCTTAGCAGGAAATCGGTAAAATTTTTGATGATCTGGTAGAAGGCAAAAAATACCACTGCTGCCATTAATACTTCGCTCATATTTTCAAGTTTTAAAGTGTTTGTATCATGTGACAAGGGTACTTCGTAAAATGTTGCATGGATGGCGTTATTTTTTTAAAATAAAAACTTCAATTTAAGTGCAACATTTTTCAGTAAATGGTGTCATACTAGAGGTATGAATGATACGGAACTAATCAACCAGATCCTGGACGGGAACATGAATGCTTTTACTTTCCTGGTAAACCGTTACCAGAAGTTGGTGGTTCACATTTCCGGGCGGTTGGTACAGCGGCAGGAGGAGCTGGAGGATGTTTGCCAGGAGGTATTTGTCAAAGTATACCAGAATCTGGGCAAATACCGCAACGAATGCAAATTGTCGACCTGGATTGCCACAATTGCCTACAATACCAGTATCAATTATTTGAGAAAATTCAGGAAATTTGAGGAGGTCAATCCGGAGGATTCGGTAGCGCTGCGTAACCTGACAGATTTCAGGGCAGAGAATTATGAAACTGCTGACTTAAAGCGCTACCTCAGGGAGCAGATTGAATTGCTGCCTGTGCAATACCGTACCGTTATCACCCTGTTTCACCTGGAAGAGTTTTCTTACCAGGAGATTGAACAGATTACAGGCATGCCGGAGGGAACGGTGAAGAGTTACCTATTCAGGGCCAAAGCACTGTTAAGGGAGAAGTTGAAGCACATTGTAGATGACAACAGTTTGAAATTGGTAAAGGAGATATCCAATGAGAAAGGATGAGCTGACAAATATTTTGGAGCGGTCGATGGGAGTTGAACCCAATTTCCGGTTGCCGGCAGATTTTGCCCAAAGGGTAACCGCTTCGGTTGTAAGACGGGAACAGTGGAAATCTGACCTTCAGGAGTATTTTTACCTGATTGGTAGCCTGATTTTCTTGCTGGCTGTCACAGCTGGAATTTATTACCTCGCCGACAAGGAGTTGTTGATGCATATTTGGGCTTTTGTAAAATCAAATCTCTTGCCGCTCACACTCCTCTTTTTTATTTTCAATTTCATTTTGCTGGCCGACAAGGTCCTTTTACGGATGCTCTTTAACCGATGGAAAACAAACTAAGGGCTACTTGACATCCACCAAGGCTTGCTGTACATTCTCTAAAAGCCATACTCCGCCGGGGTTAATTAAAACATCAAAGCCCGATTAAAGTTTTTAAATTAAAGTAAGTTCGATCCAAGCGAATTTACCGATTTGTCCGTTGTCAATTATTTCGAAAGCTCATACCAAGACCATATCATCCAATAATTTTGGGAGCCTGATTGTCAGCAAGAACGGTTTCTCATTTATTAACGATCTGGGGTTCAAATTGCTGTTTTTACCGCTGGAGTAGCGATAGTGACCATCCAACCGCTGGTCTATAGTGTTTTAGTGCCCCTGCCATGGCACTTATTGCCCTGGATGTTGCTGAAATGAGGGATTAAATTTTGATAAATTTTTTAACAAATGTTTGATTCTTGTCTGTGATGTTGATGATATACGGACCCTTTGAAAGGTGGCTGATATCAATCT
>CAZVTL010000098.1:0-12847 GCA_964630075.1 uncultured Tangfeifania sp. | reverse complement strand
GCCTTCAAGCCAATCGGTGGTGCTCACCCGCTCAGACATCCAGCCGATTTTCATCTTCTCGATCGGGCGAATCGGATGTGAAAGATATTGAGGCATAACCCGGGCAATATCACGGAGCAGTTCCATGTATCGCTGATTTCCTGTGGCTCTGAACAACCTCCACAAAGCGATGCCCGAATGGGTGCAGATGCCGGGTGCACCGTGTTTGTTCTGGGTGTTGGCAGCGACCATGCCGGTGGTTTGGACACCCAATTCCCCCAATGCAGAGGATTCAGGGAATTGATAATCGTACGGCATTACCCAGCTGGTAAACTGGTTGGCCATCTCCTCCGACCGTTTCAGCCATTTTGTATCGCGGGTGGATTCGTAAAGCAGGATAAAAGATTCGAGCATGGCATACGACGATTCGCTGTCGGGATTTTGCATGGCATCTCCAGGTCCTCCGCAGGTGATACCCTTTTTGACATAGTTGAGGTAATAGTATTCGGCTGAGGCCAGGGCCACGCTTTGGTATTCAGGATTTTTGAAATATTGCGCTGCCAGTACCAATGCGGCAGGAACAATGGCTCCGCTGGTTGAACCACCAACCACCACATCACCGGTTTGACTGTCCACAAAGTTTCCAAACTGATGCCATTTTTTCCAGAGTTTTACAAAGGAGTCCGCTACGTTTTGTGTTCCGTTCTGCCACCCGGGTTTCACTTCAATGTCTTCTTTTTCCATCAACATCAGCTGCTTGGTGATGTAGTAGAGGGCATCCCCGCTTTTGCGGATCAGGTGCCTGTTGACAGTATTGGAGTAGCGCATATCGCCACCATACCATTTGGTTCCCTTTTCTCCCGAATCCCAAAAGAATCCGGAAGGGCTGATGCCATTGGGAAACAACCAGTCGAAATTGCGAATGACATGTTGACGCGATGTTTCATTTCCAGCGAAAAGCAGCGGATAAGTGGTGATCATGCCGCCGGTCCAGCCGATCTGCCAATCCTGGAAAATATTTTCGCGCATCCCAACCGAATAGTAGCCATGCTCTTCTACCCAGTTTTGTTCATTAAACTTGGCTTCCTGAACCGAAAAGCAAGAGGAGAAAGGAATATGAGGTTTCAGTGTGGTCTCTCCTGAAAGATCTTTTCGGATTTCGGTAAAGCTGTCGAACAGCTCTTGAATTTCATTAGATTGAAAATGGTATAACCTGAATTTGATGGTAAATTCATCACCGACTTTAAAATTCGGCGCTCTGTCTTTCGTTGCAGTTTGATTGTCGGCGATAAAATATTGATAATTTTCGCGAACGACAGGAACCTGGAGACTGATTACTGCGGTTTTTCTGTCGCGCGATTCTTCGATGTTGATGCCCGTATCGCCAAACTTTGTTCCCTGATGGGTCAGCAACCAAAAGCCGGTTTTCATTGAGTCTGAATGAAACCCAATGGAAGGGACACTCATGGAGCCTGATCGGTCCTGGATTCGTGATGGCCCATCGTTGATGTTCAGGCGCGGAACATCCGAAATGATCATAGGTTTATCCGGTCCGACATCGCGATTGTCCAATAATTTAGGTGAATAGCGCATACGGCGTGATTCAAACCTATTTCCATTGTAAGCCGAACCCGGCATCAGAACGTAATTGGATTTTGACCAGTTGTCGAAGGTGAAGTCTATCGAGATACTGGTTTGATGGGATGATCCTCCAATCAGTTTGAAATTGAACTCCACCTCCAGCGCATCGGAGCGATCTGCCGGAACAGTTGCATGATATTTACAGCTCCATTTTCCATCCAAAAATGGAATTTCCCGGGTGGTATTCGGTTCAGTGACAGGCCTACTGATGTATTCTACCGGTTTGTTGTAGTAATTGTAATCGTAACTGGTGAATCGAACAGATGCACGGCCATGGTTTTTATTTAGCCAGGCGTTTAGGTCAGGGTTTACCTGTGCCCATCCGGGGATGGCCAACAGGCTGCTTAACAGGATAGCTATGAATATTATTTTTTTCATTGATCAATATGTTTTTTTCAGCATTCCCACCATTGCGCCGGATAACGGGATTGCCTATCTTTCAAATTCTGTATGCCGGCGCTTAAAATTTCATCATCATTTTACCCCGGCTTGAAAGCCGGGGCTACCAAAATGTCGTCCCTACGGACCCTGGCTTGAAAGCCAGGGCTACCAAGATGTCGTCCCTACGGGACTGGAATTACAAACCTCTATGAATGATCTCGCTTTCCATTTTTTGTTGGTATTCCGAGGCTTTTGCCTGGTCAACGACTGGCGAGATCTCTTCATTGCCTATTAACCAGGCATTTGGCCAGGGTAATGTTGAAACGATGGCTTTGTAATTTTTTAACTGGTTTTCCAGATTTGTTTTTTGCGAAGCAGTTAAACACGGTGGAACCTCAAAAACATCGTAGGCTTGTTTGTGCTGCACCGACCAGACTTCCAGAAACTGTTGCAACAACCAGTCGGAAGGATTGCGGATTTGTCCGTTTTCCCAAAGGCTGGCGGTAGCCATGCTGTTGTATGACCTAAGAACTGCCAGTTTGGCTTGAGGTTTTGGTGGCAACCCGGCGGCAAGCTTCTGGTGAAATGCGGCTGCCCGTTTCCAGCTATCGGGTCTTACATTCGGATAGGTATCCCCATAACCAAGCCAGATAATGCCGTCAACACCCTGTAACCATTGTTCATCGGTCATGCGGTCTACTTGCGCTGGAGTAACATGCTGCAGTTTCCCATACACATGCGCCTGCATCCAGGGGACCAGGAGTTTGTTGTACCGGCGTGCCAGTCCCGAGCAATAGCTCATGTCGCGCGGAATGGCTCCGGTATACTCTCCGCCAACCACCGGATAGGGATCGAGATGGACAATGTCAAGGTTTTGTGCGAGTAATTCCTGTCCGCTTCCATCCAGGTTATTTGAAAGATCGAAAATTCCCATGCGGGTGGTGTTTCGGAAGACTTTTAACCCGGGGGCAGTTTTGGCAATTTCATCTCGAACGGTTCCTACCAGGGTTGCCAACTGTTCGTGTAAATTGTACATCCACCAGCCGTAGGCAGTTTCACCATAAATTTCGGGAAACCCCCAGGTGCGCGGATAGGCAACCTCACCGGCATGTTTTTGAAATGCCTGTATGGTTGGAGCGCTGAAGTCCCACAATGGATAGTTCACTGCTGAAGATCCGTTGGTTTGGGAATGTCCGGTGATGTAAAAACATTCGTCACCATAGCGAACGGCCACTACCACATCAGAAGGGAAAGTTCCATTGTTGGCCTCTGTCCAAATAGCCAGTTCCTTTTGCACCACACTTCGAAGGGCTTTTTTGGTGCTGTTGGCGGCAGCGCTCACATTTCCCCGACCAAATAGCCAGTATTTCTTGGTTCCATGGTAGGGCCAGTAAACGGCAATGCCAACCTGATTGAGCAAGGCCGCATCCAAACCGGTTAGATCGAACGAAACCTGGTATAGTTTTCGGTTTTTGGTTTCCGATGCACCAGGCATATCCGGGGTAACGCTATCAAATTCGGGTTTTGATCCTGCAGGAGCTTCAATTATTTGGGCGGCAACAATCTTCAGGTGCTGTTTCCCATCAAACATCTTAAGAGGGACTACAATTTCGGCTTTCACCGGACTGGTCATTTCCGGATAATAGTGGGCAATTCGATCTCCCAGTCCGGCTTCGCTGGTGCTGCCGTCGTTTTCGGTGTAGGCGAACGCCTTGTTGTATACCGGGGGCTCAATAATTATTGAGTTTTTTCCGGCCTTGAACTGAAACAAATGTCTGTCGATGGCCTTTCCCTGATACACACCACCAATCATCAGCGCATCAACAGGGTCGAACCCTTCTTCGCGCACCAGGTTGGCACGTTCTGTTATATCTGGCAAATTAATGTGGTATTTCATGCTGAACTGCCTTGCCAATTTTAATTTTTCACGGGCATCAGCCACATTTCGGGCATTCATGTCAACCAAACCAATACCATGCGCTTTTATATCAGCAAAGTCCTGCTCGTAGGTTGCCACTTTTTGGTAGCTGCTCCAGGCGACAGGCAATCTCTTTTTTGATGCCGAATCGTCTTGGGCAAACAGCTCAAAAACCAGGCTAACCATTAAAATGGTAATGGTTATGTATCGGACTTTAATTGTGATATTTTCCACTTTATTTCCTTATTTCTTAATTTCTTAAGCCCATTCCGGCTTCCCGTCTCTCTGTTTGGCCAGCCATTCAGGAATGTCTCCGAAGGGATAACCTGCATCCGGTACAAACAATCCTATTTCACCCTGGGAACGATTCGGATCCAGTTCGTTTCCGTTCATCGACAATAGTTTGCTTCCTGATCTGCTTACTCTTACTGTTTCCAAGTTGGCGGCTAAACCAGGAGCATTCCCGGCAAAGACTATTTGGTCGTCGCCCACCTGAACGCCTCCGTGTATATTTTTCATGGCCGGAGGATTGCTCCCAGGATACATTACGGTAATCACTTCACCTGTTTGTCCCGATATTTCGAGCCTGATTCCTTTGGTTTCTTCGTAACCACCCCTTTCATGAGACCAGTTAAGTTCTTTCATATTGAAATCGGTGTGCGTACAATAAACAACCAGCTTCCCAAAGTCGATCATTTGACCTTCCCTGACCGGTTTATCACCGTAGGTGTGAAGGCAGTATGCTGCGTTTAGCGGCCTGTCGGCCCAGTATTGATCGCGAAAGACAAAATAATCCTGATCGCCGGTTTTCATCAGTACCACTGTCCGACGATACACAAGCGGTTCATCAAACTGTAATTGGGGGTAACGGGCATCCCAGATTTCAGGTGGAAGCGGTTCCACTTTACGAAGCCGTGTGCTTTCCACCTGACCAATTGCAACATCCGCTTCAGGCGAAGTTTTAAAAGCAATTAAGCGCTCATAGCCATCCATATTGGCAAAAGGCATTTCGTTGGTAAAAAATGAGAGGCGGTTGTGCATGTGTTCCTGTCCGGCGCGCGGACGGTAACTACAATGATGATCGACTACCAGCGGGCGGCCATTGACGCAATAATGATATGCCAGTTGATCGCCGTGATAATGACAGCGATTGGGGCCACTCTTAAAACTTAAATAAGTTTCCCGATTTGTTCCAGGGCGATTGGTGAAAAGTACTCCAAACCCTTGAAATTCTTCGGTCTTCCAGCTTTTCACCCAGTTAAGGTCCACCTCAACGCGAGGCATTCCGGTTTTCCCTCCAACGTCGGGGTGCGAATCGCCCATTGGAGAACCACGACGTATTTCGCCATCGGGAAAACTAATGCGTTGATAGAATTTTTCGGAAGCTTCGAGTCGCTCGTCGATGAATTTCATTTCAAAACCCAGGTGTTTTTTCCCCATGTCGACAATCTCCTTCCACAACGACATCCCGTAATGGCTGTAACCAGGGCACTCTTGCCCGGCACCTCCCGGTAGGGTGATCGAGTGATAGAGGTCTTCCCTGAATTTATTTTCGGCCAGTTTTCTGAACTTCTCGAATTGTGGATGATCTTTCAGATTTGTGGCCAATGCGATCGGAACGAGGTTGTAATCGGTAAAAAAATTTGGATTCTCTGGTGAAAAATAGTCCCAGTAACTTCCCCAGCAATCCCTGTGGATGAGTGTCTGAAATCGAACCAGCGTGGTTTCATCTGCAGGTTGCCCTGCATCTTTTATGGCTGCTTTGCCAATTCGGCGGATGGTATGTGTTGGGTTGGTCTGTTCAGCGTCATATGGATTGGTGTTCCACCATTTGCAGGTTTTCCCGGGCCAATCGAGTACATATTCCTGGTTGATCTTGTCCAGGTTTTTCCATGCGTTTTTGGCAATGTAGTCAGTTTCTGAAGGTGCCAGGGTGGGAGAGAGCCACCAAAGCCGTTGACCTCTCCAGGTGGAACAGCGTACCCCTGCATATTTGCCATCAGGTTTTACCACGCATTGCAGATTGTTGTCGTGTGGCCATTTCCATTGGCTGGCTTTCACTGCAACTACACAGAGGTTAAGATTTCCATCCGTAGCAGCAAAGGCCCAGCCATCCTTAAAGTGTTGGTTCCATCTGGGAATCAGGTTGATGTACAAATCAGGGGAGAAAGACACATTGTGAAAGGGCAGCAAAGGCCGGTTTGCGGGTGGCAAATCAAAGTGGTTATCCCCCCCGGGACCGTTGTTAAATTGTCTGCTGATTCCGCTCCGGGGCGACCAACCATGGCTCAGGTCAAGTTCCCAAAAGTCATCTGCGCCCATTTCGTGGTTCTCGAAGATGGAGACATGCTCCCAATCCTCTGCCAGCATCAGCGTAAATTCGGCAAAAGCAGGAATATCCTGGTTGGCACCGGCAAAGCCGTCAAATTCATAACGAAGCCGGATTTTCCCAAAAATTGTTCCGTCACCAACTATGGCAACCGAATATTTCTTTAGCTTTCTATCTGTTTTCCAATAGCTTTGGCCTACTTCTCTTCCATTTGCCAGTTTGATGGAGGCAATGGGGCCGGGTATCCTGTCGTTGGATTGTGCGGGTATTTTTATGGTTACTTTTTCATTTCCAAGAACAAAAAAGTTGGATTCTTTGCGAAGAGAGACCTTTCTTGGGTAGGATTTGGGAGTTCCGGGCAGCACTTCAAATTTCTGGCTGATGCCTGGTGCAAAATCTCCGGCAACCCAAATCTGCTTTCCATGGCTGGTTTCTTCGAGCTGATATGGAATTTCCGCTCCTTCCTTTAAGACCCGTATTGAACCTTCAACTTCGGATAAGTTTAGCTTCAGGCGAACCGGTTCCCCTTTGAAGTTGTAGGAGGTTGGATTATGCAGCACATTTTCTCCAGCAGGAAGATTGACTTTTTCCAATCCCAGGGTTGCCGACGGCACAAATGCCAGACCAGTAACAGCGAGTCCTGAGGCCTTGATGAAAGTACGGCGAGTGAACTGGCTGTTTGATTGGGATGGTTGTTTCATCCGTAAATGTTTTTAGTAATTTTTTAAAAATTAGAAGGTACGTATGGGACCCTCAGGTTAATTTACATACTATTTTGCGAACGATTGTACCTGAGGGTTTCACTGTCTTTTTTGCTTGGTAAGAAAATGTTGGTATGGAGATGTCAAAGAAAACGAATTGCAATCGAAAATGGAAAGGTTATTCACCCATGAATAACCTTTCCTATTTTACGATCCAGTAGTGATTGAATTGTAAAACTACTTTTTGTTGAAATCGGTCTCGCTGAGCGGAATAGGATAGAAGAAATTTGCATAAGGTGCATTCACATCTGCTACGGCACGATCGCCTGCACCGATTGGTTTGCGGAACATTTGCAGCCAGATTACGCGATCTCCTTCAAAGGCCATCTCCTTGACCCATTCCTGATCTATCATTTCCCAGGAGGCTTCGCCATCTGTTAAGGGCACATAAGCCCCGCTTTTTGCTGTATCCCATGCACGCTGACGAACCTTGTTTAAATCTGCAGCTTGTCCTCCTTTGGCGGTAACCTGTTTCAATGCAGCACGCCATAAATACAATTCAGCAGAACGAATGATTGGAATGTTTTGTGGGGCTGCGGTTTTAGACTGACCAACGACAGGTACTCGATAGTACTTTTTGCTCATAACAACCGGATCCGCTTTTCCTACACGACCTTCAAATCCCCTGTTTACAAGATAGGTGTAGTTGTATTTGGTGGTTGATGGCAGCGTGTTGTCATATCCCTCGAAGCGATGGAACAATTTTGAGCGTTTGTCGTTTGTCCAGCCGATGGGTGCTGAATTGTCGGTTGCCATCATGCCGCATCGCTTGAGTGTTTTGGTATTGAGTGACCAGATCCACCAGTCGCGCCAGTCATCAGGATTGGGAAAGATTGCATTGTCGAAATAGTGGTACATCAGGTTGTGTCTGAAGGCTGTGCTTAAATTTATATCGGCATAGAATCCATACCATATAATTTCGGTGCTGTTCCAGGGGGTTGTGGCACTATTGTTTAGCCAGTTTGTCTCCGGGTCATTTTCAAGGGTTCTGGGTGTGGTTGTGTCGTCCAATACCGCATTGAGTTCGGTCAAAGCCTCATCATATTTTCCCATCAGCATGTAGGAACGGGCAAGAAATGCACCCGCCGCATGTTTGTTTACCCTGCCAAATTTGTAGGCATTGTGCATGCCTGCTTCCCATTTTAAAGGAAGTAATGTTTTGGCATCGGTAAAATCCTTGATAACCTGTGCATAGATATCCTTGGTTGATGCCAGTGCGTTGTCCAATGCAATATCGAGGTTGGTCGGAGTTGTCAATCTCAAAGTCAGAAGTTTTGTATCATTGGCTCCATCTTTGACGTATGCTGGTGCATACCAAATCAGCAGATGATAATAGGCAAGCGCCCTCAGAAAAAGTGCTTCTCCCTTGAGCCGGTTGATATTCTTGGTCTTATCCGCATCGGTAGCATTTGGAAATGGATCGCTGTTGATGAAGTCAATCATGTTGTTGCAGTAAAGTATCACCTGGTAACAGATTGAATATTTGTCTGTTTGGGTAATCCGCTGCTGGAAATCCCTGGAATAGGTTACGTTGGAGGCCCATCCTGGATTTACACTGATCTCCCGCACGATATCGCTCTGTCCAAAGTGTACAAACGGCATAAAATTCCAGCAGGCACTTTCATTCTGGATGGTTGAGAGCCTGTAAACATTGGCAATCCCCATTTCCATGTCAGGGATAGTCTTCCAGGTAGTTACGGGAGGGGCATCCAATTCAAAGAATTTTTCGTTGTTGCATCCCGTGAAGGTTAGTAATAAAGTCAAAGCCAATACCGACATCAACTTTGTCATCTTTATGCTACTTAATATCTTCATGACAATTAAATTTTAAAATTTTAGATTAAAAAGTGATGGTTACACCTGCACTAAATGTTTTCACAGAGGGCAAAATAGAAGGATTGGCGCCGGTTTCAGGGTCAAATCCCGTGTAATTGGTGAATGTCAGCAAGTTGGTGGCAGAACCATAAACTTTCAGATTTTCCATGTACAACTTTGACGCCAGCTTTTTGGGAATATTGTATCCTAAACTCAGCGTCTTCAGCCTAAGGTAGTCACCTTTCTCGAGGTATTTGGTCAATGATCTGGCCCCGTTCTTATCGTAAGTCTCCTTGGCCGTTGGATTAACCAAATTTTTGATATCCGGGTTTTTCCACCATCCTGTTAGTCCGGTAGCGGGGTCTATGGCGTTCAGGTCCCAAGCCGTCGTGGCAGGCGCAAAGCCTTCCATGAAAAGGAGGGGATATTTGGCATCCGTTTGCCCCGGAGTCGTCCAGGACTCGGTCAGCAGATCCGTTTTTTTCATCCAGTAACCGTTTGAGGGTGCTGTCCACTCCTTTTCCCTTGAATTGTAAATGTAGTTGCCTCCTGAGAAGGTAAAGAAAACACCCAGTTCAAATCCCTTGTAGGAAAATGTATTGTCAAAACCACCATAATAGGTAGGAATGCTGGACTTGTCAGTCAATACCACTTCATGAAGTGTGGAATTGGTATCCGTGAATGGAATTTTGCGACCTGTCCGGATGAATGCACCGGTCTCGTTGTATTTCGCACGGTCGATTTCCCAGATCATGTGTACCCCACGTTCGGGATCAATTCCGGCATATTCGCTCATCTTGAAGAGTCCCAGACGACCACCCTTGTAGAGTACGCTCCCTTTTTGCCTTTCCATCTCGGGAGTCAGGCTGAGAATTTTATTGTGATTGGTCGAAAAATTGAGGGAGGTATTCCATTTAAATCCATCACGGTCCATGTTGATGGAGTTGACACTAAATTCCCATCCCCAGTTTCTCATATCACCCACATTGCCATAAACACTTCCGATTGCGGCCGAAGGTGGAGTTGAGATTTGCAGTAACATATCCGAAACGTTCTGCATGTAGTAGGCCACTGATCCGGAAATTCGGTTTTTGAACATGGCAAAATCTATACCTGCATCGTAACTATCGGTGGTTTCCCAGGTTATCGAACCATTTCCAATGGATATGGAGGTTCCGGCACTCATGATTTCGGTGGTACCATACCGGTTTGTTGCACTGTTGTTCAAAGTATTGATATTCCTGTTGCCGGGTATCGATTCATTACCGGTCTGGCCGAAGCTGCCGCGTAGCTTAAACTGATTGAAGGTTGAGGAAAGTGGTTCAAAGAAGTTTTCTTCTGAAATCACCCATCCAGCCGAAAGAGCGGCAAAGTTACCCCATCGCAATTCGTCTGAGAATGCTGAAGATCCATCCCTGCGCATGCTCATTCCCAACATGTATTTATCCAGGAACTTGTAATTGGCCCGGCCAAAAAAGGATTTAATGTAACGCTCGCTACCCATGTAACCCTGCATGTTGTCTTTGATGCCAGGTGAAGTACTTCCCAATTCCTGGTTGTATCCTACCGGATCGCGTCCATCCATTTCACGGGTATACTGGCTGGTAAGTTGTGACTCCGTACCAGCGACTGCATTGATGCTGTGTTTTTCGTTGAATGTGTTGTTGTATTTCAGGTAGGCATTGTAGTTGTAAGAGGTTCTTGTTATGGCACCTTCGTAAACAAAGGTCTTTCCGGAATTAATTACGGTTCCGGAAATCCAGTTGGTCGCATTGTCCTGGATAATATCGGTCGAGGCTTCAGCCCTGACAGACAACCCCTGGACTTGTGCAATGTTGAATTCAGCATAAATATTGCCGAGTGCACGGTAAGTTTTTTTGTTGTCCAGCATCAGATCACGACGTGAAATGACGGCAAGGTTTCCAGCTCCCGGATTCCAGTAACCCGATGGATTGTTGGTGTCGTATACCGGATACCAGGGCAATTCACCCATGATGGCAGAACCAAAACCTCCTACGTTACCAGTTGAAATTCCCGGATTTGAATTTTCGGTTTTATTTCTATAGTTATTGGTATACATGAGGTTAAGCTTTGCACCTGTCTTGAAATTTTTGATGGGTTCAAGGTCAATATTGATACGTCCGGTTAAACGGTCGAAGTCATTGCCTACGTTGACGGCCTTGTCTGAACGGTATCCAAAGGAGGCAAAAATGGCTCCTTTTTCCAGACCCTGGGTATAGGAGAAGTTGGCATCCTTGTAACTGCCCTTTCTCAACACATAATCAAACCAATTGGTATTGACCTTCAAGGCATCCGCACGACTGATACTGGTAGGAAAGTTAGCGTTCAGGATATCACCCGGTTCAAACACACCACGTCCACCATTTGTTTTGGCGATATCCATGATTTGGAACCAGTCAGTGGTATTGGCAAATCCGATTGACTCGGGAGAGGTGGTTAAGTCTGAGACGCCAGTAGAATAGTCGAGGGTCACACTACCTTTGCCTTTCTCTTTTTTGCCGCTTTTTGTTGTAACGATAATTACACCGCTTGAGCCACGGGAACCATAGATGGCTGTGGCAGCTGCATCTTTCAGTACTTCAACTGATTGAATATCGTTTGGGTTAATCGTCGACATGGGGTTCTGGGCAACTGTTCCGGAAGTACGGCCTAATCCGCCACCAGCATAAACAGGCATACCATCAATGATCCAAAGTGGATCTGTTCCGGTATTGATGGAATTAACGCCACGTACCTGGACACTAATTGGGGAACCCGGCGTACCGGAAGTTTCACGTATGTTAACGCCTGTTGCCCTTCCCTGTAGTGCATTGGTAAAGGAGGCGGAGCTAACCTGCTTCAGATCCTCTCCTGATACTGATGCGACTGATCCAATCATATCCCGTTTTTTTACGGTTCCATATCCGACAGCCACCACCTCTTCTATGGCAATGGCATCTTCCAGCAAGGTTACATTGATGTTGCTTTTGCCTCCAACAACCATTTCCTGGTTTTTCATTCCAATGAAGGAAAATACGAGTGTCCCGTTGCCAGGGATATTACCCAGTGTATAATTCCCGCTTATATCGGTAATGGTTCCACCAGTTGAGCCTTTTAAAACAACGGTTACTCCCGGTAGCGGATCACCTTTGGCATCTGTCACTGTACCAGTCACTTTCTGGTTCTGCGCAAAAAGGCTCAAGGAGCTCAGAAATAGAAAGGCGATGCACAGCCATGCATACCTGAGCACTTTTAATTTTTCATTCGTTTGATTTTGCATAATTTCACTAAATTTAGTTTTGAAAATAAATGGAACTACAATTTTCATTGGCATAGAAGCAACCTCAGCCCAGCATCAGAAACAACAACCCAAATATTAGCAAGCATAGTATCCCATAAAGGAGATACTCTCTGATTACCGGATTTTTTGGACTGATCATAAGCTTGGTTTTCCAGTCAAAATTACAAGGAGAGGTTTCCTGTTGCAATGGATAAAAGTTGCTATTAAATGGAAAAATATTTCGTAGTGTAAATAGGAATACTGATTATGTAATTGAATTTAAGATATTTGGATTGCATTTTTAAAAAGTAGGGATCGTACCACCAAAGCGACTAGCTGAAAAAGATGTATTTTTGAATGGTGTATATATCTAATGGGAGGAATCAATGTCTAAACCTTTTTTGTTCGTTTGTCTATTGTTGTTGGCAATCTGCTGTTGGCCATCCCGGCTCCCGGCTCAGAGTCCAATTCTTACCTTCGAACGGGTTACTGCCGAGCAAGGATTGACAAGCAACCGAATCAATGGCATTGTACAGGATAAATTTGGCTTTCTGTGGATTTCGACCAACAATGGATTGAACCGTTTTGACGGAGTCGAGAACAAGCAGTACATCAAACAGGTGGATGATTCAAGTAGCTTGTCGACCAATACCGTATTGACGCAGTATTGTGATTCCAAAGGCCAATTGTGGTTTCTTACAGTTAACTATCTGCACAGGTACAACAGGAAGCTGGATAATTTT
>CAZVTL010000097.1:2059-12871 GCA_964630075.1 uncultured Tangfeifania sp. | reverse complement strand
AACATTTCAAACATTTCAAACATTTCAAACATTCTCATAATATCCCGATATTAATAATACAAATCGAATACCCATGAAAACAATTTTGCCTTTTGTGATGCTTCTTTTTTCCTTGAATTCATTCGCCCAATACAAGAAGATTGAGATGACCCATTATATCTTTCCGGAATTTATAAAGGGGACTGTAAAGATGCATTCGGGTGGAACAAACACCCCAATGCTCAACTACAACTCGCTCACCGAAGAGATGATTTTTGACAACGCTGGCAAGAAGTTGGCCATGGACAAGTTGAATGACATTGATACAATCTACATCGAAGGACGAATATTTATTCCACACCAGAAAAAATTTATTGAACTGATCCACCGCAACATCTATGAACTCTATGCAGTCCACAAATGCAGCCTGATCGATCCTGGCAAGCCGGCAGCCTATGGCGGCACCTCACAGACCTCTGCATCCACCTCTTTCTCCTCCTTTTCATCCGGCGGGCAACTCTACGAGCTTTCATTACCCGATGGTTACACTACCAAACCTTACACTGAATATATCTTGTTGAAGGAGGGCAAATACAATTCATTTCTTACCATGAAGCAACTATCCAGACTCTTTGAAGATCAATCGGCTCAATTCAAAGAGTACACCAAATCGCACAAAGTCAAATACGAAGACCAGAAAAGTATTGTTGAACTGATCAGTTTTCTTGAAAAGCAATAACAAATAGAAAAGATACATTTTAAATCGGTGACCATCACCGCGGAAAATCTACTTTCGATAGGGGTCATTCAGGCTGAACAATGGTGAAAAGTATTCTTCATATATCATTTCATTGTGTATGGAACGCAGAAATTTTTTGAAACATGCCGGTCTGGCTGGCCTTGGAACAGCCTTGGTCAACCATCAGCCATTGGCCTCGGTTGATTCTTCAGAAAGCGAATCCCTTGTGGAACAACAACGAGAAATTCCACTGAAAGGAGTATTCGATGTAATTGTTTGTGGCGGCGGACCCGCTGGAGTCGCGGCAGCGATTGAATCCGGCCGTTCGGGAGCAAAAACTTTGTTGGTGGAGGCCAATGGATGCCTGGGCGGAGTCTGGACCTCCGGACTGCTTACCTGGATACTCGATTTTCATTCCCAACCGGGTCTCCTAAGGGAAATCACCGAAAAATTAACCAAACGGGGGGCCAAATGTCCAATAGATTCAACTGCCAGCTCGTTCTCCTTTGAACCGGAAGCGATGAAATTACTACTGGATGAATTGTGTATTGAAGCCGGCGTTACCATCCGGTTTCATACAAGGGTTTGCAATACCCTGGTGATAAAAAAACGACTTACCCACATTGTCACTGAATCAAAATCTGGTCGTGAAGCCTGGAAAGCAAATCTCTTCGTCGATGCAACAGGTGATGGAGACCTGGCAGCCCAGGCTGGATGCAGTTTCGACCTGGGAGATCTGGATAACAACCAGGCAATGCAGCCTTTCAGTCTGTTGGGGCTTGTTTCTGGTTTGAAATTCGACGAGGTAGTTGATTATACCCGATGGGCCGGGGACAAAAACTCCGTTAGCAAAAAGAGATTGCTGGAAGCCATTCAAAAAGGAGGATTTGAACCCTCCTACCGACTCCCAACCCTCTTTCCTGTTACGAATAACCTCTTCATGATCATGGCGAACCATGAATATGGATTTTCGTCTCTCAATGCAGATGATGTTACGAAAGCTACTTTGATTGCCAGAAAAGAGTTTTGGAACACGGTTGATGCTTTACGAAACAATGGTGGAATCTGGAAGGATGTAAGGATTGTCTCAACGGCCGAGCAAATTGGTACCCGGGAAGGAAGACGGATTCATGGGCTCTATACCGTTTCGGCGGAGGATCTTATCAAGGGAACCTACCACCAGGATGCAATAGCCGAAGTAAGGTTTGGGGTAGATGTACATTCCATTCAGCTGGAAAAAGACCACAACAATGTCAATTACAACCAGGGAATCAAAAGCAAACCCTATACCATTCCCCTTCGCGCGCTCATTGCAAAGGATGTCAATGGACTTTTGCTGGCGGGTAGATGCATCAGCGGGGACTTTTTTGCCCACTCAAGCTACAGGGTTACAGGACCTGCGTCCACAATCGGACAGGCAGCCGGACGCGTAGCAGCAATATCCGCCAATGAGAACAAACTGCCACAGGAAATTGAATTTCATCGTTTCAACCTGGAAATCATCAAGCAAAGATAAACTTGCAAACTACTTAACAGTCCCAATATGCATTCAGTTATTCTTTTGTTGTGCATGACTTTTCTGGCCGGTTATGCAGTTGGCCAACCCCTTCCGAAAGTCACTTCCGGGAAGATCACCAGGCTCGAAAACTTCCAGTCCAAATTTGTCGAGCCTAGGCATGTGGATGTCTGGCTGCCTGATGGGTACAATCTTAAAACGAAATATGCCGTACTTTACATGCACGATGGGCAGATGCTTTTCGACAGTGCCACAGCCTGGAACAAGCAAAGCTGGAATGTCGATGATGTGGCAGCCAATTTAATGAAAGCGAGCAAATTACAGCAATTTATTGTGGTGGGAATCTGGAATAGCGGAAAAACGAGACATGCTGACTATTTTCCCCAAAAGCCATTCGACGCTTTGTCGGCTGACCAGAGAGGGATTGTTGTCAAACAACTACAAGAGGCGCAAAGGAGTACCGAAATCTTTCAACCAAATTCAGACAATTACCTGAAATTCCTGGTAAAAGAGCTCAAACCCTACATCGACAAAACCTATCATGTTTACAAAGATTCAAAACATACTTTTGTTGCAGGTAGCAGCATGGGCGGATTGATCTCCATGTATGCCATTTGTGAATACCCCGAAATCTTTGGTGGGGCTGCCTGCATGAGCACCCATTGGCCCGGGAGCTTCTCGGCAGAGCACAATCCGGTGCCGGATGCATTTATCAACTACCTGAAATCCAATTTGCCTGATCCTGAAAATCACAAAATTTACTTTGATTACGGCGACCAAACTCTGGATGCAATGTACCCCCTACTCCAGCAGCGTGTAGATGAGGTGATGAAAAGCAAGGATTTCACCGGAAAAAACTGGATCACCAAATTCTACCCCGGCGAAAACCACAGCGAGAAGGCCTGGAACAGCCGACTCGACAGTCCCCTGATCTTCCTGCTAGAAAAGGATTAGCCATTTTTTCTTTACGTGACCAAATAATCATCTATGAGTACCCTACAAACCTCTGCACTCGTTGGCATCAGTATCATTGGGATCATTGTGCTTACCTCCAGGTATAAACTCAAGGCCTTCATAGCCCTCTTTCTGGTCTCCCTTTTCCTGGCCTTTACCACCTTGCCCCCAACCACCATTGTAGCCACCCTCAAGGAGGGATTCGGCAATACCATGGCTTCCATCGGTTTTCTCATCATATTGGGCGCCATCATCGGCATCACGCTCGACAAAACAGGTGGTACGCTCAGTATTGCCAGGTTCATTCTCTCCAAAACTGGAGCAAAAAGGAGTGCTCCGGCCATGGCCATCACGGGGTTTGTTACCGGGTTGCCGATCTTCTGTGATTCAGGTTTCATCATCTTGAGCGGACTGGCCAAATCGTTCAGTTCCGGTGCCAAACTGGCCATGCCAATGATGGCTACTGTCCTCGCTGGTTCGCTCTATTCCGTCCACTGCCTGATACCACCCCATCCGGGTGCACTGGCTGCTGCCGGATTGCTGCAAGTCAACATTGGGAACCTGATCCTGCTCGGAACGCTCTTTGCTATTCCCGGTACCCTGGCAGCCTATTACTGGAGCAAATGGATGACGAAAGGGAAAAACTATCCTCCGGCACCAGCGTGTGAACTGGATCCCCAACTTTCGGGCGACAAACTTCCTTCGGCACTCCGCTCTTTTTTACCAATCGTAGTTCCCTTGTTGCTGATCACAACCAAATCCCTCTTAAACCTATTCGATAAAGTGGGAGAGGGCTTTTTAAGCAGGCTGTTCTTTTTCCCTGGAGAACCCATATTTGCCCTTTCCATCGGAGTAATCCTTGCCATGTTCCTGCTTCGGGAGAGGAACATCGCTTCGATGAACCACATATTTGCGGAAGCCATTGAAAAGGCAGGTCCCATCCTGATCGTCACAGCAGCCGGCGGGATGTTCGGCTTGGTAATCAAGTCCACCGGCATCGGCGAGGCGATGGGCAGGGAGCTGGCCGGAACAGGTATTGGGTTGGTGATCCCCTTCCTGATTGCCGCCCTGATGAAAACAGCACAGGGCTCCTCCACCGTAGCCATCATCACCACTGCCTCCTTTGTCGCCCCCATGCTGTCCATGCTGGGGCTAGATTCGGAATGGGGCAAACTCCTCACCATGCTGTCCATGGGTGCGGGCTCCATGGTCCTCTCCCATGCCAACGACTCCTACTTCTGGGTCGTCACCAACTTCTCCGGTATCGAACCCGATGTAGCCATGAAGGTCTACTCCACCTCCACCCTGGTGATGGGATTGGTCGTATTTGCTTGTGTTTGGCTCACCGCTTTGGCAATACTTTAACAACCAACTGAAATGACTTCAAACTATCGGATTGCAATAATTACCATGATGCTGAACCTTCTGGGTACTTCACTGTGGGCACAATCCATCGTAGCCGACCATACTGTGGTTGACAAATACAAGGATATTCCACCCTATTACCTCAGCAAGGTAAAGGAGATGTGGGTCATACTTGCAGGAGAGTCACACGCCACAGGCTACAGGGTCGGATGCAAGCTATTGATGGAGGCCGATACTGCTTACCGTTACAATACCAAATCAGGTACCCCGGAAGCTCCAACCAGCAAATATCTGCGGCTGAGCGGAACGACCTGGGGAGATGTCAACAATGCTACTGGCTGGATCGGCAGCTATGGTGAGGAAGACTGGTTCACAAGCGCTACAGCCCTTAACCGGACAGAAAGCCACCTCACCTACTGCAACACCCACAACCTGTCCATCGCCGCCATGGGGTTCGGCTGGTGCTGGGACATGACCGCCGACAATGGTCCTGGCGGAACCACCGACCCGGCACACAAGGTACGCTGGGCCGGCCGCTCTGCAGGCGGACCCCAGGGGAGTCTGCGCTGGGGATTGGATGCGGGCGACTCTATTCTTACCGGCAACTCCATCTGCATGGACAGCTACCTGAAGGCCACCACCCGTTACAGTGATTTCTGCCGAACCAACAACTATCCAACCAGGATTTATTTCACCACCGGCCCTGTCGATGGCAGCGGAAACCTCGGCGAGAATGGCTACCAGCGTCACTTGAAACACAACCACATCCGCAATTATGTAAAGCTTTCTCCCGACAGGATCCTCTTCGACTATGCCGATATTCTCTGCTGGAGCAACACCGGTCAGGAGAACCTCACCACCTGGAAAGATGCAGCCGGCATTACCCAATCCTTCCAGGCCATCCATCCCGACAACATGCTGGACCTCAGTGGCGGATACACCGAAGACGGCGACCACATTGGACAACGGGGCGCCCTCCGGCTGGCCAAGGCCATGTGGTGGATGCTGGCCCGCATGGCAGGCTGGAACGGCATCTCTACCGGTGCCGAACCCATGATAATACAACAGGCTGAGGTCACGGTTTACCCCAATCCCTTTGAAAACCATCTTTACATCAACCGATCCTCATCTCAACCAGGAGGTTCTGTTGCCATCTTCAACCTGGAAGGTCAACTCCTTACCAGGAAGCTGCTGGAGGATCATTTCACCAAACTGGATGTCAGCCACTTGCCAAGCGGCACCTACCTTCTGAAGATCTCCGGGGAAAAGGATACCGTACAGAAGATCATCAAACGATGACTCGGAGAGACAAGGCTTGCCTTGTCTCTGCACCTACCCCCCCTCCGTAACCATTTATAAATTTAGCCATTTATAGGTTTTTATAATAAAAATTATTGATCAATAAATCGTTTTTCAGCTGACTATTCCTTAACTTTATTGAAATGCGCGTACCAAAAAAACCTAATAAACCAGAAATACGTATGGAATGGCGACAGGTTGGCAATTCAGCCTAACTAAGATTGGGAAGACTTTTAAAGTGAATTGGGATCATGATTGGATTCTTCAATTTAACCAATCAATTGCCAAATAAGATAAGGTGATTCCGTCAGTATCATTGATAATGTCAATTGGTAATAAACTGCAAAAGGATAATCATGTCCGACAAATTTCAGGACAGATACCGCATCCCATCTGCTCATTGGCAGAATTGGGATTATGGTTGGAACTGTGCCTATTCCATCACCATTTGCACTGCTGGCAGGGAATGTTATTTTGGAAAAATTGTGAACGGGAAGATGGTGTTGTCCGAAATCGGGAAAATTGCAGACCAATTCTGGCACGAAATTCCCAAACATTTTCCATTTGCCGAATTGGGCGAATTTATCGTGATGCCAAATCATGTGCATGGAATTGTCGTGATTGATAAAATGAACAATGATCCCTATACAAATGTAGATTTGTCTACAGACGTAGAGACGCCCGACCCGGGCGTCTACATGATTCCTGAAATTGTGATAGAGCCGCCCGAACCGGGCGTCTACATGATTCCTGTAATTGTGACAGAGACGCCCGGGTCAGGCGTCTCTACAACCATCCTACCAATGCGCACCACGGCCGCATCGAACAAATGGAAACAAGGAATGTTGGGCGTGATAATAAATCAATACAAACGAATCTGTACCATTCATGCCCGAAAAATCCGCCATGGTTTCGATTGGCAATCCCGTTTCCACGATCATGTGATCCGGGACGACGATTCCTACCAACGAATTTCTGCCTACATCCAAAACAATCCTAAAAACTGGCAGAATGAAGATTTTTACAATGCATCCTAAACAAATAATGTACATTGAACCATTGAGACAAGGAATGCCTTGTCTCTACACCCAATTTACACCAATTACCTCAAAACAAAATTTTGCTCCCGCGCAACCCAATCAGCCAATTGTCAATCTTATAAACATACAACCGATAACCAGGCCTGACATCCCCTTTGGGAGAATGAAGGCACATAACTTAAAAATATCGTATTAATACCAACAGTGATGAAACTGGAAGATTTGGGCTACAACGATCAATTGAAAAAAACCAGAAAAGAGCTGAAACTCGATGGGTATGAGCTTGGAAGGGTTGTAGCTGAGCACAAGGAAAGGTACATCGTAAAAAACGAAAAGGGAGATTTTGAAGCAGAAATTACCGGCAATCTCCGATTTACTGCCAAAAACCGGGAAGAGCTTCCTGCCGTAGGGGATTGGGTGGCCATGACAACCTACGAGGATGATTTTGCAGTGATTCACCAGATTCTTCCCCGATTTTCCACCATCAAAAGGCAGGCTGTTGGACAAATCTCCGAGGTACAGATGATTGCAGCCAATGTGGATTATGCATTTCTTGTACAGGCGGTCGCAAGGGATTTTAACATCAACAGGATGGAAAGATACCTTGCCATCTGCTACCATGCCAACATTAAACCCATCATTGTTTTAAGCAAAATTGATTTAATACAGGAATCCAGGTTAATGGAGATATCTGAAGAGATTCGCTCAAGGATACAAAATGTGCCTGTGGTTGCCATCAGCAACGAAACTTTGAACGGCTATGAAGCCATCCTCTCACTCATTGAAAAGGGGAAAAGCTATTGCTTACTGGGTTCCTCGGGGGTTGGAAAATCCACCTTGCTGAACAATCTTTCCGGCAAAGTCATCATGAAAACGGCATCAATCAGCCTAAGTACGAACAAAGGAAAACACATCACCAGTCACAGGGAGCTGATCATCCTAGACAATGGTGGCATTCTGATAGACAATCCGGGCATTAGGGAGGTCGGTATTGCGGATGCTGGCAAAGGACTCGAAATCACTTTTGATGCCATTTACCAATATGCCCCAAAATGCAGGTTCAAGGATTGCACACATGCTTATGAAGCTGGCTGCGCCGTTATCGAAGCAGTTCACGATGGGGAAATTGACCATGCTTCCTACCGGAATTGGCTCAGGATGGACCGGGAAAGAGCACATTACGAATCATCCGCAGCAGACAGGCGTAAAAAGGAGAAGGATTTTGGGAAGATCATGAAGAATTACAAGAAGGAGATGAAAAAAAACCTGTACGAATCATAACACAACTTAATTTCTTAAGCTTTCCAACCGATGGATGGCCTATCTTCTGGGAGGACTTTGATTGCCGGTAACACTTTTTCCCCAGTTTCCCATGTCTGGATCCAAACATATTTTTTCAACACTTTTACTTTTGCCTCAAAAATCATTTAATTTTGAATTTTTTGATTCATGCTTCAACGTGCAAAAACCAAAATAAAAGTACTATGACAGCAACCGATATTCTCCTGGAACTCGAAAAATTTGGAGATCCGCAGACGAAAAAGATATTGATGAGGCATGGTGCCAGGGAACCCTTCTTTAGGTAAAGGTTGCCGATCTGAAAACCATCCTCAAAAAGACCAAAAAAAACCATGAATTGTCCCTGGAACTCTACAAAACCGGGAATTCAGATGCCATGTATCTCGCTGGCCTGATGGCAGATGAAAAGAAAATCACCGAAGCTCAGCTGAACGAATGGATCGACCAGGCCTATTGGCTCTATTTGAACGAATTCGCTGTTCCATGGGTCGCAGCAGAGACAACCTTTGGCTTTGAACTTGGTCTGAAATGGATCCAATCTGACCGTGAGTCCATAGCTGCGGCAGGTTGGTCTACCCTGGCCTATTTTGCGGGCGTCAACCAGGACAAAGATCTGAATATTGAGGCTTACGCTCAATTACTGGACAAAGTTGCAGCCGAAATTCACCAGTCACCGAACAGGGTCCGGCATACAATGAATGGATTTGTAATTGCCATAGCCACCTATTTGAAAGACCTCACGGAAAAATCCAGAACGGTTGCTGCCCATATTGGCGAAATCACTGTCGACATGCATGGCACTGCCTGTAAAGTTCCACTGGCTACTGCATACATCGACAAAGCCATTGAGAAAGGACAATTGGGAAAGAAACGCAAAACAGCCAGATGCTGATGAGACTGTTCTTTCTGAGCCTCCTGACATTGGTTTCACTTTCCAGTTTTGCTCAAGAAGATACGATCCAAGATAAAAAGAGGCAATATCCGGCTTTTTCGGTCAATCTTACCTCTGGGAGAATCCTCCCAACGACCGATTTTGTACGGGGAGACAACCTAAACGGAGCGCCAATTACCCGCTACCAGGCATACACCCTCAAGGCTCTCTGGCAAAATCCGGGTTACCACGATTGGCAGAAAGTATACAAATGCCCCTATTATGGGATGGGCGTTTCGATGGGCAATTTTTTCAATGAAGCGGAGATCGGTCACCCGGTCTCTGTCTATGGAATATTGGGAATTCCCATCAAAAGATGGAAAAAAGTAGAACTATACTCCGAGTTCCAGTTTGGACTTGCGGTCGGTTGGAACCACTACGACTCCATCAGCAATCCCAAAAACCTGGTGATAGGCGGAGGAATGACGGTTCACCTGAACATTGGGGTCAACGCTGTTTATCACCTTACCAGGAAACTGGATGCAGGAGTTGGAATGAGCTTCATCCATTTCTCCAATGGAGGTTTCGAAAGACCCAACCGGGGATTCAACATCTACACTCCTTCCCTTGAGCTAAAATACCAACTGAACGACCATCCCGATGTAAGTAAAGTTTCACGCCCCGGCAGGCTGCCCCGCTCCAACGACCTCTACCTGATGCTGGGGTATGGCGACCACCAGCTGGTGACCTACGAAATGAGTCAGTATTACTATGCCGTAGCCGGATTGAGTGCCTTTTGGTCACCGCAGCTAAGCAATGCCTTCCGGCTGGGATTCGGCACCGATCTGAACTACTGGATGGGACTTACCGCCCTTGCCGATGGATCGATCGGGCCGAGGGATTTTAGGAACCTGACCATTGGCCTGGCCATCCAACCCGAATTTATTGTGGGAAAACTAACCCTCGTGGGGGGGATCGGCATATACGCCAAACACCTGCATTTTGGAAATTTCAAACAGACCTACCAGCGGTTGGGTGTCAGGTATGAATTCATCGAAAACATCTCCTTTGGCGTCAATGTCAGAGCGGTGAACTATATGCTGGCCGAATTTTTGGAGTTTAACCTGGGGTATCGGTTCCGCTGGATGAGATAAAATTCCTTACCTTCATCCTCGTTTTCAACTACTACCAATATCTTGCAGCATGACCAGAAAAATCTTCTTTGTCAGCGCCCTGCTTTTCGCCTGTTTTGGCGGCGGAGCGCAAAACACAGTAACCTCCAAAGCCATTGTCCAACAGGAAATTATCTTTCCTTACCAGGATGAACACACCCACGGCAGCTCCATCATTCAACTGCCAAACGGCGACCTGCTGGCCGCCTGGTTCCAGGGAAGCGGTGAGCGCACTGCCGATGATGTGCACATCATGGGTGCCCGGCAGAAAAAAGGGACAACGGCATGGACCACCCCTTTCCCGATGGCAGATACAAAAGGCATTCCCGATTGTAATCCGGTTCTCTTCCTCAACAAAGAGGGGAAACTCTTCCTCTTCTGGATTGCCGTTCAAGCCAACCAATGGCAATATTCCCTGCTTCGCTTCCGTACTTCTGTAAATTTTCAGGCAGAAGGGGCGCCTCTCTGGGATTGGCAGGATGATATCCTGCTAAAACCGGACGACAGCTTCGCTACGTAGGTGATCAAAAAGCTGAAGGAGGCCGGCGACACTCCTGCAGGATGGGCAGCCTATGCGC
>CAZVTL010000097.1:0-2049 GCA_964630075.1 uncultured Tangfeifania sp. | reverse complement strand
GCGCCCAAATACGACGACATGATCATAGAAGCCAGCAAGGACAAGATGAAACGCAGTTTTGGCTGGATGACACGCATTCATCCCATCACCCTGACCAATGGAAGAATCCTGCTACCGCTATACTCCGATGGCCTCAACATGTCGCTGGTGGCAATATCGGACGACAATGGTACCACCTGGAGACCCAGCCTGCCGATCGTCGGCCGCGGACCTATCCAGCCTGCCCTGGCTGTCAGGAAGAGCGGTGAGGTGGTTGCCATCCTGCGCGATAGCGGGGATGCTCCAGGCCGGGTATGGATGAGCACTTCTAACGATCATGGGGAGAGCTGGTCATTGGCAAAAAAGACAGAGATCCCCAATGAGGCAAGCGTCGAGATCCATGCACTGAACGACGGCACCTGGGTATACTTCGGCAACGATATTTCGGATGGCCGTTACCAGCTTTCACTCTACCTATCCAACGACGAAGGAAACAGCTGGCACAAAAAAGAGGTGATCGAATTCTCACCCGACAGAAAAGCAAGTTTCTCCTACCCCTGCCTCATTCAAACTGCCGATGGGATGATCAATATCTCCTATTCACATTCAGTTGGAAACAAAAAAGAGTCGATCAAGCACATCGTGGTGGACATAAAAAAGATTAGAAATTAAAAATGGGGCGAGTGCCCCATTTTTAATTTCTAATCTTTTTTATGTCCGTGGCGATCACCCCTGTCGCGGTGCCGGAAATCCTTCTTGGCAGGAGCCCTGCGCTCCCCGCCTCTGCCACCGCCAGCCGATGATCGGGGAGCCATTTTTCTTCTGGCTGATGGGTTGTAGAGTGGTCCCTCTCCCATGCCAGCAGGAAGTGGGATCTTGAGGATATCCCGCTCAATCAGCTCTTCAATCTTTCTGAAGTCGTGCATGTCGTTGTCCGAGATGAGTGTGATGGCAACCCCCGATTGGGAAGCACGGGCCGTACGACCAATCCGGTGCACATAATCTTCAGGATCACGGGGAACATCGTAGTTCATCACCAGATCAATCGAATCGATGTCGATACCCCTCGATACAATATCGGTAGCCACCAGAATCTGGGTTTCCCGATTCTTGAAGCGCAGCATGACCTCTTCACGCTCCTTCTGCTCCAGATCAGAAAGCATGCCATCTGCCGAAAAGCCCATCCTGCGTAGCTCCCTAACCAATCCGTTTACATTGGCCTTTCGGGAGGTAAAGATCAATATACTCTTGTATTCGGTCTTCCCTTTCAGCAACTCCTTGATCAATGGAACCTTTTGTCCCTCGTAGACCATGTAGGCAGCCTGTACAATATTTTCAGCAGGTTTGGAGATGGCAATGTTGATCTGTTCGGGATTCTTCAGGATCATCCCGGCCATCTGCCGGATCTTGGGTGGCATCGTGGCAGAAAACAGCAGGGTTTGACGAACCACAGGAAGCTCTCCTACAATCCGCATGATGTCGTCGAAGAAACCCATGTCAAGCATCCTGTCGGCCTCATCGAGAATCAGCGTCTGGATGGTGCTAAAATCGGAATACTTCATGTTGATGTGCGAAAGCAGTCTGCCGGGAGTGGCAACGATAATATCGGCTCCCTGCACCAGGGCCGATTTTTGCTGGTCAAAGGCGGCACCTACTCCCCCCCCGTATACAGCCAGTGAAGAGGCTCCGGTAAAATAGGAAAACCCCTCTATCTGCTGGTCAATCTGTAAAACAAGCTCCCTGGTAGGGGCAATGATTAAGGTATGCATACCCGTGTGTCCCTCCCTGGAGATGTTGTTAAGGATAGGTAGCAGGTAGGCTGCCGTTTTGCCGGTACCTGTCTGCGCACAGGCAATCAGGTCTTTCCCCTCCATGATTACAGGAATGGCAAACTCCTGGACAGGGGTACATTTTTCGAAGCCCATGGAGGACAAACCATCCAGGACATCGTGGGTAAAATCAAAATCTGTGAAATTCACTTTCTTAAAACTATGAGATGTATGTTGTTATTCTACAAATAAAACCAATCCTTTCAGGTACTCACCTTCGGGATGATAGATATTGATCGGA
>CAZVTL010000096.1:0-12928 GCA_964630075.1 uncultured Tangfeifania sp. | reverse complement strand
GGTTTTGGGTGTTTATAATCTGACTAAATACTTCGAAACTCAGAATACAGAGATACTCATCACCGGATCGCTGGTATTGGTCAGCGGTATGATTTTGGTGATCAGTGCCCTCCGGATGTCTGTTCAAAGTGAAATATTTTTGAAGGATGTAAAATCGCTAAAGGTAAAGCGCATCCTTTTCAAGGAGTTTCTCCAGATCAAGCTTACCAGCAACAAAACTAGACAAGTAGCTGAAATTTTCAATACAGACAGGCTTCGGGATTTTATTGAAACTACTTCATTCCCAAACAAAATAGGATGAGCAATATCTTTGAACTCCAAAAGGGTAAGCTGGAATTCAGATCAGACCAGATTTTTATTACGGATAATGCGCAGCGACAAAAAAGAGTCAGATTGTTAACATCCGGGATATGGATAATTTATGGAATATTGTCCATTCTGAGGTACATGAGAACAGGTGATGAATTCTTGCTTTGGACTGGATTGTTAATTGGTATAGGACATTTTGTTGTATTCATCGCTTTCCTTTTTAGATCAGTCAAAAGTGAGATAACCATGGATGAGGTTAAATCCATGAAATTTAAGTCGCGTTTTAACAACGACTTTCTGGATATCAAACTGAGTAGTGGAAGAGTAAGGCGAGTTTCGCAAGTAGATGACACGGCAGAGCTAAAAGAGTATCTTGACCGAATTTCTGCAAAATAGACACCTAAGATTCATATTAAATTAACTTTCATACAATATCAAACAAACCAAACCAATGGAAAGAAGAAATTTTCTGAAAAGCTCCTCTGCCGCCGTGGCGGGAGGATTAATTGTCCCTACGATTGTTCCCTCCTCAGTCTTTGGTGCCAATGCTCCAAGCAACAAGATCAATGTAGCACAGATCGGATTTGGCAGGATTGCCATGAGTCATGATCTGGCCGAGACATTGCCCATTGATGCTGTCCGTGTCATCGCGGTAGCTGACCTGGATTCGAACAGACTCGCAAAGGGCAAACAATTTATTGAGCAGTTCTACACCAAAAAGAGTGGAAGCAAGACGGCTATGGAGGTGAAAACCTATGGCGATTACCGGGAGATGCTGCTTAACAAGGAGATCGATGCCGTAATGATCTCGACACCCGACCACTGGCATTCTCAACCTGCCATCGAAGCCACACTGGCCGGAAAACATGTTTACCTGCAAAAACCAACCTCCCTGACCATTGCTGAAGGCCGCATGCTTTCGGACATTGTTCAGAAAAAGGGCAACATTTTCCAATTGGGCACGCAGCAACGGGCTATGCCCCAGTTCAGAATCGCTGCGGAACTGGTTAGGAATGGCAGAATTGGAAAGCTTCATACGGTGAAAATCGGATTGCCAGGTGACCCCGGTGGACCGGAGGCTCCTGAAATGCCTGTTCCCAAGAATCTTAACTACGACATGTGGTTGGGATCCACCCCTGAAATATATTATACCGAAATGCGGGTTCATCCCCAAAACAGCCTTAGCGACCGTCCGGGTTGGTTGCGGTGCGAGCAGTTCGGTGCAGGCATGATTACCGGCTGGGGGCAGCATCACTATGATTCAGCAGCCTGGGGAATGGATACGGAATTGACAGGTCCTATTTCGATCAATGCCATGGCTTCTTTTCCAAAATCTGGGTTGTGGGATGTGCATGGAGATTTCCTGGCGGTAGCTGAATACAAGAATGGTATTACCCAACTAACCAGTGGTGCCTATCCCAATGGTATTCGTTACGAAGGAAGTGAAGGCTGGATCTTTGTGTCAAGAGGCGCCTATTCCGCTTCTGCCAGTGATCCGGTCGCCAAAACCCGGAGCAACAGTGCATTGAATGCCAGCGATCCAAAGATTCTTACCTCTGTGATCAAGGAGAACGAGATTCATCTCTACAAGATTGACAACCAGCACCAGAATTGGGTCGACTGCATCCAATCGGGTAAAGAGCCTATTTCACCCGTTGAAAAAGGACACAGGGCCTGTACCGTATGCCTTGTAACACACATTTCCATGAAGCTGGGCAGAAAACTGAATTGGGATCCGGATACAGAGAAATTTGTCAAGGATGATGAAGCCAACAAGTTATTATCCAGGTCACAACGGTTTCCTTACGGGACTACAAATATCAAAATGTGAAAATTGGGAAATGTGAAAATGGAAGAGTCGATAGTTCGTCATGCTTTACCAATCCATACTTTAGTCAATTTAGTTCACTCTAGTCACTTTATCTATAACCGAATATGAATAGAATTAAATTTTTTGTTTTGCTCGTTCTCTTGGTATCGTTCATTTTCCCGCTTAAGGCCGCAAAGATCACTGCAGTCAAGGTGGGCTCCAAGATAAATGTGACCATTGATGGCAAATATTTCACAAGTTATATTTGCTCCTCTGATGAGAAATATCCCTTTTTCTATCCGGTCAATGGACCACTCTCTGGTGGATCGGTTACCTCAATGCGTAACGGCGAATATCCCCACCACAGCTCCCTTTTCTTTGGTTGTGACATGGTGAATGGTGGAAACTACTGGCAGGAGGGACTGGAGCGCGGACGTATCATCTCTGTCAATGCCGAGATCCTGAAGGAGGGTGGCGATTCAGTTGTCATCTCGGATGAGTGCATCTGGAGCAGACCAGGTGCCCAATCTCCAGTCAAAGACAGCCGAAAATTTGTCATCACTTCTCCTACTGCCACTGTTCGGCAGATGGATGTGGAGATTACCATGGAGATGTTGATGGATGTCACCATCAAGAAAACCAACCACTCACTTTTCAGCGGTAGAATGGCGGCTGATCTCTCTGTAAAGAATGGCGGGACGCTGGTGAATGCAGATGGGGAGAGCGGCGAGAAGGCCACCTTCGGCAAAGCATCACCCTGGATGGACTTTTCGGGAAAGCGGGGCGATTTCGTAGAAGGGATGGCCATTTTGCAACATCCTTCCAATCCATGGTATCCATCCCCCTGGTTTACCCGTGACTATGGTTTTTTTTCGCCAACGCCAATGTACTGGCCTTCCAACGACAAGGAGACATTCCTGAAGAAGGGAGAGAAGCTGGTGTTGCGCTACAAGGTGATTGTACACGGTGGAAGTGTCAGTGAGGCCAGGATTTCAGATCTGTTTGAACTTTACAAAAAGGCAAAATGAAATGCCCATGAGACGATATTCACACCAATCGAAAAATGATGATCTGGGTATTGGCTTCGCTGATCTTCGATGCCATCTGGCAATTAAGAAACAAATTATAAACAGATGAATACCAATGCAAGAGATGCTTTTTTGACCGGGATCCTGTTGGTTTCAGCATGGACAACCGCTGCACAGGATAAGGTCTCAAGTGTTACGGAAGGTCAGTTTGTTCAGGTGGAAGCAAGGCGAAGAGTCACCAGGAATGGGGCAAGCACCTATGCTCCCTACGAGCCTTTTAAGACGAGAACCGTTGCATTGCTTCCATCCTACATGCCTACCGGGAAATCGCCTGAATTGAGCAGGTATGGAGGCTGGAAAGCGCATCGCACAGCTGCCACCGGGTTTTTCCGTGCCGAAAAGATAGGAGACCGTTGGTGGGGAGTAGATCCTGATGGCTTCCTCTATTTTAACATGGCCATCAACAGTGTTACGATGGGTAAATCTCCCAGAAATGAAAAGGCTTTGTTGGACAAGTATGGTTCAGCCGAAAATTGGATGAAACAGACCATCAGCATGCTGCAGGTAAACGGATTCAATTGTGCAGGATCCTGGTCCGACTACAAGGCCATAGTTGAAGCAAATAAGAATGGCAATCAACCACTTGCCTATACAGTCAACTGGAATTTCATGAGCAGTTATGGCAAGGTGCGGGGTGGTACCTTTCAGCAACCCGGCCATACCGGTTATCCCAAGGATGCCATTTTTGTCTTTGATCCTGAATTCGAAACCTTTTGCGACCAACATGCCAAGCAACTTTTGGCCTGCAAGGAGGATCCAAACCTCTTCGGTCACTTTTCGGACAATGAGATGCCGATCAAGTTCAAATCGCTCGACAATTACCTTGCTCTTCCCGAAAACGAGGCTGGCAGAAAAGCTGCAGAGGGATGGTTAAAGGAGCAAGGAATTTCCAGTAGCCAGATCACGGACGATCACAGGGAGGCTTTCATGGCAGTAGTGGGAGAAAAGTATTTTTCCATCGTTTCAAAGGCCATCAAAAAGTACGATCCCAACCACATGTACATTGGTGCACGCTTCTACAGTGAAGAGAAGCACCATGAGAAGTTCATGCGAGCCATTGGCAAATATCTGGATGTGGTGACCAACAACTATTACAACCACTGGACCCCTGATGCCAGACATATGGCGGAATGGACTGCCTGGACCGGCAAGCCATTTATCATCACTGAATATTACACCAAAGGGGAAGATTCAGGCATGCCAAATCAGAGTGGTGCCGGGTGGATCGTCAGGACACAGGCTGACAGGGGATTGTTTTACCAGAACTACAACCTGGCCCTGGTCGAATCGAAAAACTGCATCGGATGGCACTATTTCAAGTACCAGGACAATGACCCGGAGGCCAAAGGGGTAGACCCTTCCAATACGGATGCCAACAAGGGGATTGTGAACAACTACTACGAGGTTTGGCAACCGATGATGGAGAAGATGAAGGAGCTGAACAGCCAAATATACAATTTGATTGATTATTTTGATAAGAGAAAATAGCTTACGACTACCTAGACCCTCAAGGTTTTAAAAACCTTGAGGGTCAAAGGTCGCATATTTTATCATCCCCGAAATAGCCTGGTTTCTGCGTATGCAAATACCTGAAATTTGCCTCAGAGTCGAACCATCCCATCACCTCATCCCGCTTCAGTTTGGTTCGTTTGAGACAGATGCAGGTCAGATAGGATGACCAGGGATAATCCATTGCATATTCCTTGTAACCATGTTTGACCGGATTGTTGTGGATGTAGACGACCAGATTTCTGAAAAATAGTGGACTGTCAATTTTTTTCCGATGGAAGGGGTGTTCAAACAGGCTTCCGGTTCGGTGGAAGCATTTGTTGATAGCCTTGGTGTAGGCATTGAATAAATTGGAGAAATATTGATAGGGTTCTTTCCCGAGACCCTCAAGGTATTTAAAACCTTGAGGGTCTCGCATTTCTGCTTCCTCCTTGATTCGAACCAACAGATGAAAATGGTTGGGCATTAATACCCAGGCATAGGTATACGCAATGGGAGAGATATGCTTATCGTACAAATCCAGAAAGTAACTATAATTGTTAGTTTCCCTGAACAAACGACAGCCATTGATGCCACGGTTATAAATGTGGTAATAGCTTCCATGTACAAGTAGTTCATGCTGGTTCATGATTTAATTTCCTTTATTGCATTTAAATTGTAGTAGTATGTGTAATGCAATGGTCCTTACATAAATGTAACGAAAATTTTGGACAATTGCAAAAAATAATCCCTCAAGGTTTCTTAAACCTTGAGGGATTATCGCCAAGCAGGCAGTTACTCCACTATTTCACAATCTTCATCTCATTCAGCAAATAGCCTGCTCCACCAAACTTATCCATGATAAAAAGGGTATAACGGATATCCACATTGATACACCGTTGCAGGGAGGGCTCAAAAATGATGTCACTGCTCATGGACTCCCAGTTCCCGTCGAAGGCGGTTCCAATCAGTTCACCTTTTTTGTTCATCACCGGACTTCCGGAGTTGCCACCTGTAATGTCGTTGTTGGTGAGGAATGCAACCGGCATACGACCATCTTTCAGTGCATACTGACCGAAATCCCTGGCATTGTAGAGCTCTTTCAACTTGGCAGGAACTACAAATTCCCAATTGTTGGGATCCTCTTTTTGCATCACACCATCCAGTGTGGTCACATAATCGTAGATCACCCCATCTTTTGGTGAATAGTTCAATACTTTGCCATAGGTCAATCGCATGGTAGAGTTGGCATCGGGGTAGATGGCCTGACCTGCCTTCATCTCCAGCAATCCTGCAATGTATTGTTTTTGGCCCTGTGCATACTGGGTGCGATACTGTTCAAGCTCACGGCTGTATTTCATCATCTCCTTGAAAATGTCGTTCCCCGCAAGCAGTGCAGGGTCGTTTTCGATTACTTTCTTATCCCCTGCGAGTGCAGCAGTTAATTTCTGTTCCGATGCGAACACCGATTGATTGAAAAGTGCATCCACATAGGCATCTACATTTCCCTGGTAACTCTCATTGATGGTCTTGTAGAAGGCCGGAAGATAGGCAGTTGCCACTTTCTCTTTGAACAGTTTGATCAGCGCCTTGGCTACCTTTTTATCGGTGGCAGCACTGTAATCCTTGTAAAAATCAGCCGGGGAGGAGGTAAATCCGGGTCTTCCACCCATATCTCCTCTGACATTTTCAGGTTGCGGACTAAAGCGACGTGCTGCCGAAGTTATCTCAATCGAACCCAGGGCCTCCATGTAATATCTTGAAAGTTCCTGTAGTTTGGCCCTGCCTTCGATGGCTGATTTTACATCAGACAATGCCTTGCCATATTTCTCCATCCGGGCAGGATCGGCTGCTACCCATTCGGTGAAAGTTTTCTCCTCTGCAGCTCTTCTTTCCATCACTTTGAGTTTTGCAAAGGTTTCGTTCATCCCAATGGCCTTTTTCCAGAAATTGGAAGAACCGGCATATTTGCTCGAATACTGCAGCCTGATTTTTGGGTCTGCCTCCATATCTGCCATCAGCACATTCTGACGTACCCCCCTTACCAGGATGGTTACGGCATTGGATATTTCGCTGGTCTCCTTTACTTCGTAGGAGGTCATGAAACGGTTGGTCCTGCCGGGATAGCCAATAATCATGGCGGGATCGTTCTGCTCAACCCCCTTGAGGGAAATGGTCAGGTACTTTTTAGGCAGGAAGGGCTTGTTCTCCTTGGAGTATTCGGCCGGATTGTTGTCCTTATCGGCGTAGATACGAAACATGCTGAAATCACCAGTATGGCGGGGCCACATCCAGTTATCGGTATCGGCACCAAACTTCCCGATGGAGGAAGGGGGCGCACCGACGAAACGGATATCACTGTATGTCTTGGTGATCACCAGGTAGAATTGGTTGTCGCCAAAGAAGGAGACCACCCTTGCACGCAGGTATTTGTTGGAGGCGACCGCATTGGTCGTCAACTGATCGGAGATCTTTCTGAAAGCCTCCTCTTTTGCCTTTGAATCCTTTGCAGCAGCCATTGCATCAATTACCGCCGTTGATACATCTTCAAAACGATCCAGAAAGGTTACTGTCAAGCCCCTGGCAGGTAGCTCTTCGTCGCGGTTCATGGCCCAATAGCCGTTCTGCAGGTAGTCGTGGTCCACCGTGCTTAGCCTTTGTATCGTACCATAACCACAGTGGTGGTTGGTAAGCAACAGACCCTCCTTCGAGATCAACTCTGCCGTGCAGCCTCCACCAAAATGCATCACTGCATCTTTCAAACTGGAGTTGTTGATATCGTAGATATCTTTGGCAGAGAGCTTGAATCCCATGCTTGACATTTTTTTGCTGTTCAATTTTTGAATCAGCGGGAGCATCCACATCCCCTCGTCTGCCCGCAGGGAACCTGCTGTCAGGATGAGGGTGGAGAGGAACAACAATGCGAGTTTTCTAAAGTTCATCATGTTATAAATTGATTTTAAAGTGTTAACAAAATATGGGTCAGACAATAATAGCAAAAAAGCGCAGATTAAAAAATGAGATTTACGGTCAAATAAATATGCAGTTATCTATTCCACTACAAGGACTGAAATAGCAGCAGATGGTTTAATAGCCTGGTGAAAATTAAAGACATAATCCAATTTCCATTGTTTGGTTTTATTGAAGAAGAAGGTTCAACGAAATGAAATATATTTTATAGCTTTACAATGGTTAACAAATTGAATCTGAACCGGTAAATGCAGAAATTGCTTTTTAAATAGGATAACAAGTGAATTGCGCAATAACCCAATATCGGGACAAGTCTATCAATTTCTAAATAGATAATCATGAGAAAGTTATCGTTCTTGGTAATCTTGACAGTTGTATGCCAATTGCCGTCATTTTCGCAGTCATATGGTCAACCGCCAATTGGCTCAACCGGAAAGTATTTCTCATTTTCCAAAGGTCCATTAGCTATCCGGCCCAATGATTCCATTGACTACAAAGGATTCTTGAAAAAACCTGCCAATGAAAGTTACTTTCCTGACTATAAATTGAATGACAAGAATATACAAGTGGGTCAACTTCGTACGCTGCATCTCGAAACTCCGTATTATTTTGACAATATGCCCTGTTTAAAGCCACAAGGACCATTCAATATGCCGGTTTATAAACCTGATACCAGTGTGAATTTTACTTTGCTGGTTAAAAAGCCGTATAGGATTATCATTATAAAGGAATAGAACTGATCTGTAATTTTCCACCTTTGTAGGGGGTATACCAATGCTATTCATTGAATATATTGGTAGTGGATTGTTTTAAAAATGGAAATATATTTTGATTCGGACGACAATTCCCCTCCTAGTATTTGTGTCATATGACACAAATACTAGGAGGGGAATTCGGATCCATCTAGATTTATTTTGAATTGGAAATGGCCGCCCCGCCCTTCGGGAGAGGGGAATTATTACCAGTTATTGATAATTTGTGTAACTTTTACCCAACAATCAATGACCAGATGAAAAAAACATTTTTCAGGGAAACCGGTCCCAATCGATACCGGGAAGACCAGGGCTTGTATTACGAAGAGTTCGAAGTGGGGGATGTGTTTGAACACCGGCCCGGACGAACCATCACGGATGTGGACAATATTTGGTTTACCCTGCTGACCATGAACACCCAACAGCTTCATTTTGATCAGAATTATGCTTCGAAAACGGAGTGGAAGAAACTACTCGTTGACAGTACCTTTACACTGGCTGTGGTAATGGGAATGTCTGTCAAAACATTGTCAGGTAAGGTGGTAGCCAACCTGGGGTGGGACAAGGTCAAACTGACCCAGCCGGTCTTCGCGGGGGATACCCTTTATGCGGAAAGCAAGATTCTCGGCAAAAGGGAATCAGCCAAACGCCCGACACAGGGAATCATCACTGCTGAAACCAGGGGCTTTAACCAGGACCACCAGGAGGTCATCTCTTTCGAAAGAGTGTTTCTTGTTTATAAAAAGGGATTCTTGCCCAGTGAGGAGCTTTATTGATTTGCCAATTAGATCGACATTGTTGTTATTTAGCCCGCAACCCCCTGAATTCGGAATCACTGTTCCAGGCAGGCCAGGCTTCTGAGTTTGCAAGATTGGTTCCAACATGGTACAACAGTTTGGCATCCTGCAGTACACCGCCCAGATCATCCCTTTCAGGCACATATTGGTCATTTGGGGTATGGTAGGTCTCTTTCCAGTAGCGGGCCACCCTTTGCAGGGTCTCTTCCTTGCCATACTTTTCCGCATCGACATAGCCCTTGGCATAGATCGCGGGAACTCCCTTTTTGACAAACGGAAACTGATCGGATCGAAAAAACATACCATTCTCAGGGTTTGGATCGGGCGCCAGGTAGCGACCCTGTTTGGCAGCCTCTTTTTCTACCCAACTATCCAACTCTGATTGACCCGACCCGGTGAGCATGACATCCCTGAATTTGCCAAGGAAGAGCAAGACATCTGTATTGATAACTGCCACAGTTTTGTTCATGGGGAAGAAGGGATGTTCGGCATAGTAGCCGGAACCCAGCAAGCCTGACTCTTCGCAGGTGACTGAGAGGAAGAGGACGGAGCGCTCAACAGCCGGTGCCGATTTGAATCCCCGTGCGATCTCCAGCATCCAGGCTACTGCGCTGGCATTGTCGGTGGCACCGTTGTAGATGCTGTCGTTGTTCACTTTGGCTCCAATCCCAAGATGGTCCCAATGTGCCGTATAAACAATTACCTCCTCCGGATGTTTGCTGCCACGTATCAATCCACAAACATTGGCGGAGGACTGCGACTTGAATTGATTGTAAATCTTGCCAGAAACTTGTAACGGCAAGGCTATCGGTCTAAAATCTTTTCGGAGGGCCATCGCTTTTGCCTGGCCGAGGCTCATTCCGCAGGCAGAAAACAGCTTCTCGGCAGCTGCATTTGAAATCCAACCCTCGAAAGCACAACGGTCCTTGTAACCATTTTCGGGTTGCAGGTACAAGCGGGTCGTCTCTCCATTGTTGCTGACCACCTGCCAGGGATATCCGGCTTGTGCCGTTTCGTGTACGATGAAACATCCCTTGGCTCCACGTCGGGCCGCCTCTTCAAATTTATAGGTCCACCGGCCGTAATAGGTCATGGTGTTCCCTTTAAAATAGGTATCGTTGGTTCCGAAACCTGGATCGTTGACAAAAATCAGCAGGGTTTTGCCTTTCAAATCCATCCCCTGGAAATCATCCCGGTGGTATTCCGGTGCAGTGATGCCAAAACCTGCAAAGACCACTTCTGAACGATCGAGTGTTAACTCCTCCTCGACTACTCTTGAGAAAGATACATAATCGGTATGTTTCTGAAAGTTTAAATTGCCATTTGGGGTATTGAAATCCAGTGTATTGGAGATTTTGGAACTAACTGCCAGAATCGGAACCTCTTGAAAATAACTGTCTCCGTTGGCCGGCTCAAGGCCAATCTCCTTCATCTGGGAGGCAATGTAATCGATGGTGATTTTTTCAGTGGCAGAGGTGGGCATCCGGCCGGCAAACCGGTCTGCCGAAAGTGTTGCTACATGCTTTTCGATGTTTTGATAAAGAATGGCCTCTTCTCCCTTCTCCTTCACGGTAGTGGAACATGCCGAGTACAGAAGGGCAACTGCAGAAAAAAATAGAAATCTCATGTAGCAATAGTTAAGCTATTTGGCGAAAAACAACAGACCTTAACGAACCCTCCTCTCCCTGGCTCAGGAGGCAGGTCTGCTCAACAGAATTTTGTCTCCCTCTTCCAATCCTTTCTTTACGACCACGAACTTTGCACTTTGGTTGCCACATTCAACGTCCCTGATTTTTACCCCTCCAAATTCCTTGAGGTAGACAAATTGCCTGGCGTCATCGGTGAAAAGTGCCTGGCGTGGAATAACAAGTACGTTCTGCTCCCGGCTGATGATAATTTCGTTGTTGGTGGTCATTGCGGGTTTGATCTTGTTGTTGTCGCTGGATATGCGAATGTTGACCTTAAATACCTTTGAATCAAATCCCGTCATCTCCTGTCCGACATTGGAGATGTTTGATATGACGCCGGTCTTCTCCTGGTTCTTGAGCGCATCAATAAATATACGCGCACTGTCACCCGCTTTTATTTTTGAAATGTAGATCTCTTCCACATAGGTTTCTGAGACCAATACGGAAAGATCGGGCAAGGTGGCAATCAGGGGACTCTGCCTGCTTACATTTGAGCCAATGGTAAGCTTACGGCTGCCACCCCTGCCAAAAGTACGTCCGTAGATGAGCATGCCATCCTTTGGCGCGGTAATCCTGGCCTCTTCAAATGCCTGCTGGTATTTTTGGACCCTCAGCTCCAGCTCATTTACCCGCTCTGCCTCCCGTGTTACCTGTATTCTCAATGCTTTCTGGGTCATTTGATAGGCGCGGATCCTGGCATCCAGCTGCCTTTGAGCCCGTTCGTAAGCCATCTGTGCCCTGCGCTGAAACGCAGGAGATTCATAAACGGCTTGCTCCATTTCAATTCGCTTCAATTCAAGGTCGAAGACAAATTGCTCCAGTCCGTTGCGAAGCGCCACCAATTCGACAGCACTGTCAATCTTTTCGTCGTTGTAATTAAAAAGCACTTTTTTCAGCGTCTCTTCCGTGCTCTCCTTGAGTTGCTTGATTCTTCCCTGATCCAGCAAGGCAACATAATCTCCCTTTTTAACAATGGAGCCTTCGGGAATTAAATCCTTGATTTGGGTCTCCCAAAGCTCCAGCGTCCGGTCTCCGAAAACATCCGGAATGGTAATAAAGACCGCCTTTTCGCTTTGAATTTCGCCCTTGCAGGTGATAATTGCTTCAAAATCCTCCTTTTTCACCGTGTGAATTAGCGAGACAGGTTTCGCTTTGAAAAATCCTGCCAACATCAACAACAATACCAGGCTTGATGTGGAGATCAGGATGATTTTTTGTTTTTTTGATAGCGTCATTGGTTCAGAATTTTATCAAAATCAGCCGACAAATCCACCTTGTTCTGGAAATCGTAGAGGGCAAATTGCCTGATCTGGTAGTAGGACAGCCAGTATTTGCGCAAAGAATTGATGTAGGCCCTTTTGGCATTCTCCAGATCTGTCCGGGCCATATTCAACTTAGTAACATCCAGCTTGCCAATTTTAAACCGCCGCATGGTTACATCGAATCCCATTCGGGCTATGGTATCAGCCTTGGCAGAGTTCAGCACCATCTCCGATTGCAGGTTGAATTCCAGCACGCTCATCATAATTGTTTGCTGAAAGTCGATCCGTTGCTGTTTTACCGTATTGATCACCACTTCACGGTTGGATTTGGCCATTTGAAGTTGCCCTTTCCGCCTGCCCCAGTCTATGATGGGTATGGAAACCCCAACAAGCCCTATGTTCTGGAATTGGTTTGGGTACCGGTAGGCTTCGGAAAAATCATTGGCTGTCTGGTTGAAACCTGCCTGTGCATTGATGTCTGCGCTTAACCCATTCTGAGACTGCACATATTTGACATTGCTGTCCTGTTCGAGCAGTTGCCTGTCCTGGGTCAGAATGTCAGGGTTATTTTGCATCGATTTTTGGACAGCCTCCTCCACACTGATTTTAAACTCTGCAGCGATGGAGACTGGTAAAACACATTCGATCCTTGCATTCTCCTCAAGGCCCAGGAAAATATTCATATCAGATCTTGCCCGCAAAAGACCCTGGTTGGCGCGGGTCAGGGCGATCCGGGCATTCATCAGGTTCAGTTCACAGTTTAA
>CAZVTL010000095.1:3897-13108 GCA_964630075.1 uncultured Tangfeifania sp. | reverse complement strand
AGTACATTTTTTTTCATAAGTTTAGGTTTAGTTAGTTTGGTTAGTTTTAGTAAAAGGATGGATCCTCCCCGGATCTGTCCTTTTCAATTTTACACCTTTTTACACCTGACAGGTTTTGAAAACCTGTCAGGTGTAAAAAGGTGTAATTCTATTCGAACAGTTGTATCAGCTCCTCACTGCAAAAAATTGCAAACGGATCCTTGTGGTTGATAAATTCGTTGGCCAGGGTAGCCTTCTTCTCTTGCAAAAGCTGAATTTTCTCTTCGATACTATCCTCAGAGATAAAGCGGTAAACAAACACTTTTTTATCCTGACCAATACGGTGCGCCCTGCTGATGGCCTGCATTTCGGCCGCTGGATTCCACCATGGATCTATGATGAAAATATAATCTGCAGCGGTAAGGTTTAATCCAACCCCTCCTGCCTTCAGGGAGATCAAAAAAATATTTTTGTCGCTTCCCGACTGAAACTCCGCTATAACTGATTTACGGTCTGTGGTTTTACCAGTCAGAAGGCTGTATCCCCAATTTCGCTCCCGGCATGATTCCCCCAGCAGGTTAAGGTGTTTTACAAAAGAGGAAAACACAAGAATTTTGTGGTTCTCTGCAACCAAAGTCTCGAGCATGGAGAGAATCTCGTTGAACTTACCTGATTCTGCAGAAGATGCGGGATCTGTAAGTCGGGGGTGGATGGCAATTTGCCTCAGGTGTGTCAATGCCTGAAGCACCACAAAGGCCGTTTTTCTGGGTTCAAGTTCTCCAATATTCTGAAGGAGGTAATTCCTTACGGATGACTTCTCCGATTCATACAACTCCTTTTGCTCCTTGGACATGGCAATTGTCAGCAACTCTTCCATAACAGGAGGAAGATCGGCAGCAACCTGTTCCTTGGTTCTGCGCAGGATGAAAGGTTCGATCAGTCGGTTCAGCTTGGTTGCTGCCACCGGATCATGATCCTTTTCAATCGGGAGCAGGTAACTCTCACTGAAAAACTTGAAGCTTCCCAGTTGCCCGGGGTTGAGAAAATTCATTTGCGACCAAAGATCTGACAATGAATTCTCAATAGGTGTTCCGGTGAGGGACAAACGGTACTTTGAGGAGATTGAAGCAACCGCCTTGTAGCTTTTGGATTCTGCATTCTTGATGTTCTGACTTTCGTCCAGAATGAGGTAATAGAAGGTCTGTTTCGACAAAACCTCACTATCGTTCCGAACAGTGCCATAGGTAGTTAGAATAACATCGTAATAGTGGACCAGTGCCGCAAGATCGATTCTCTCGCGCCGTTTGACCCCCGAATAGGTGTAAACTTTCAATTTCGGGGCAAATTTCCGGATCTCATTCTCCCAATTGTGCAGCAAGGATACCGGCATGACAATCAAACTGGAGGGTTGATGTTCTTCGGCAGACCGCGCATCCTGTGTAAAGAGCGCAAGCTGCCCCTTTTCTTCCTTAGGGAAAAAATATTCCATCTCCGTGGCTCGCTTAAGCTTTGCCAGTAAAACCAAAGTCTGAAGTGTTTTTCCCAATCCCATGTCATCGGCAAGACAACCATTTAAACCACATTCCCAGAGATGTACAAGCCAGTTGTACCCTTCCATTTGATAATGTCGAAGCTCTGCCTGAATGCCATCCGGAATCTTTTGAACTACGGGTTGTCTGGTTCCAAGCAGGCTGATGCGCTCTTTCAGCTCCGGATATCCTGATGTAATTTGCTCATTGAGCAGCATAAAGTGAAATGGCTTTACGACAAGTATGTTGGATTCGGCCTTCCCCAGATTCAGCAGCTCCCCAAACTGGGAAAACCAGGCTTCAGGCAGAATAAAAATCTCTCCATTGGGCAATTTAAACTCTCTTATTCCATTTAATATCAATCTCTTGAATCTTACAAAAGGAAAGTTCCACTCCCCGATCCTTACAGTAATCTCAATGTCGAACCAATCAATCTTGCGCTGCATTTGCACCTTTAGATCATGCTTCCCCAGGTAATATGGATGGGCCATGCCACTCTGCACAACCACAAATCCTGCCTTCTCCAATTCAGTTTGGTGTTCAGCAATCCAGGTTACTGCCTGGTAAATTGCAGACTCCCCTTCCCCATCCATCTTTCCATTCAACCTGAAACACTCATCCGAACCGGCCAAACCCATCTTCTGTATCGAATCCTGAAGAGCACTTTCCCAAATCAGGTCCCTGCTAAATGACTCAAAAATATATTCCCCGTTCAGCTTGTGCAAAACAACAGCACGGTACTCACCCTGGTTTAACCGTAACCTTATTCCATTGTAAGTAAAATAGGGAACAAAAACTGGGCGAAACATCAGATCCAATTCAAGGGAGAGCACAGCCTCTTTCAAAGGGTTGGTTACCTTGATCTCAAAACCTTCAACTGTTACATTGTGACACTTGATCGCATTCAAAACAAAGGTCTCATAATAACGATCCTCCATTTTTCTGGGAATTGAGATATACTCCTTCTCTCTGAATGGAATAAGCTTACTTGCCGAAAGCTCGTCGAAAAAATAGATTTTATTTTGGTAATAGAAACGACAGGGTTCATTGACAAGCGTCTCCACACTCTTATGCAGAAGCGAAAATATGTCAATTCCATTGTGAAGTGTCAAGGAATAACGTGTCTCGTCGGCCAATCTGCTGAAATTGAAGACAACTCCCGTATCCTGGTAACACAAAGTGATCAAATCTTCCGGATAGAGGTTGGTGTATTTCTCCCGTTTTTGATACAAGGGCAGCGCTCCTGCTTTCAATAGCCCCAAAATCTCGGACACTGCTGATTCGATATGGGCCACAATTTTCTGGCGCATCTGATCCTTGCCTGCAAGCGTCTGTAGCTCACTGACCGGTTTGCCCGGACAGAATTTTCGAATTAGTGATTCATCACTGTATCGCTCCGAGATTTTCACAATTCTTGCCTCCTCAGCAGTCAGCTTCAAGTCAGCATCCGTCACATCACGCAGGTGAACCCTCCTTATCAGCCGCATAAACGGCTCACCCATCTTTTGCTCTGCAAGAAAAGTATAGAATAACTGACCAAAAACCCTGTGTTTGGAAAGTGTAACAACAAATATCTGATTCGACTTGCTCAATGGTTCAATGGATTGTATTCTGATTACTTTTTCTCCGAATCACTTATCAGTCAGTAATTAACGGAATTATTCATTCTTGCAAAAAAGTCAGGTGTACCATTCACACCATCTCCCGCGCACCTCTGACTTTGGATGAAAGCACGATTCTATTTGACTGGCAATTCAACCTGCACCATCAATTTTGAAGACCGTATCCGGTTCCTGCTTCTTATCATCCCACTTCTCTGTGTTGCACGCTTCCTCCGAACTCCTCATCCCCCTACGCGCTTCACTTTGTACCCTTCTGCCGTCAGCAGCACAATGGTACGATCACGAAAGTCTCCCTGAATAAGGATCTCGCCATCCTTCACCGATCCACCCACCCCAAATTTGGACTTGAGTTTTTTACCCAAATCTATCAGGTCCATTTCGGTACCGACAAATCCGGTAATCAGCGTGACCACTTTCCCTGCCCGCTGTTTTTTATCCAACATGACCTTTAGGTTCTGCCTGGATGGGGGTAGCGTCTCCTCTGCTGCATCGGTGGTGGAGAATTGGTAATCAAAATTTTGGGAAGTGGAATAGACGATACCTTCCCTGTTCTTCCTTTGTTGGTTTTGTGGCTTCATAGGACAACCGTTGGCTCTTTTTGTGAATGAAAAAGTTTGCAGCAATTTTAAGGCTGCAATTGCATTGAAACCAATGCACGGAATGCAAACAACAAAGATAACAGTTTGAATTCTGACAGTAACGCTTATTTAATAATATTTTAAACTACGGTATATTTTTCTCATTTGTAGTTTCATTGCGCAATCAATCAATCGAAATCGCTATTTTTGAACGATTTTTTTCACGCTTCAGGCAGGTGTAAAAACAGCCTGTTTCGACGACACCGGTAGAGAATACATTAAACTACTTACAAATTCCAGCCTGTAGGACGGGATTTTAAAACTCGCATTTTAAACATGAATAGAATAGTAGAAAAGGAATATTTTTCGGATAAGGTGGTACGGTTGGTGGTTGAGAGTCCAAAGATCGCCCGTTCCAGAAAAGCCGGCAACTTTGTGATTCTAAAGATTGGAGAAAAGGGGGAAAGATTCCCGCTTACCATTGCTGATGCCGATCCGGTTAAAGGCACCATTACCCTTGTTGTTCAGATCGTTGGCGTAAGTTCAGCCAAACTTGCTGCACTTGAAATTGGTGAAAGCATCACAGATTTGGTTGGCCCACTTGGGAAACCTACCGACATCGAATTGAAAGGGACCATCCTGGCATGTGGTGGCGGTGTTGGTGTTGCGCCACTGTTGCCCATTGTTGAAGCCTTCAAAAAAGCAGGAAACAGGGTTGTTTCTGTTATTGCGGCAAGAAGCAAGGATCTTATCATCCTGGAAGATCAGATCAGAAGGTGGTCAGACGAGGTAATTGTCATGACCGACGACGGATCCTACGGCCGTCAGGGATTGATCACAGCCGGCATGGAAGAGGTGATCCAACGGGAAAAAATTGATGAGTGCATCGTCATCGGCCCAGCCATCATGATGAAATTTGCCGCACTCACCACCAAAAAATATGCCATTCCTACCCAGGCAAGCCTTAATTCCATCATGGTCGACGGTACCGGTATGTGCGGTGCCTGCAGGGTAACTGTTGGGGGTAAAACGAAGTTTACCTGTGTCGACGGTCCTGAATTCGATGCACACGAAATAAATTTTGAAGAGATGCTGATGCGTCTCGGTGGTTACCGCTCGGAAGAGGTGGTCGCCAACAACAAATACTTTCAAAAATAGCACAACAAGATGTCATTAGATCCCGAATACCTCAAAGCTGAACGCAGCCAGGAATGGAGAGCCGCTCTGCGTACCAAGATAAAAAACAAGGAGAGAACAGCCATTGCGCGGGTGCATATGCCCGAACAGGCGCCTGAAATCCGGGTTAAATACCAGGACCGAGAGGTGAACCTGGGTATTACCTTGGAACAAGCGGCACTGGAAGCCTCCCGCTGCATGGATTGTGTCAATCCGACCTGCATCGAAGGTTGCCCGGTGAGCATCAACATTCCAAAATTCGTCAAACAGATTGACAACGGTGACATTCTAGGAGCCGCGGCTACCCTGAAGGAGACCAATGCCCTTCCAGCCGTTTGCGGAAGAGTATGCCCTCAGGAGAAACAGTGCGAATCAAGGTGTTTTTACCTGGAGAAGATGAATCTGGAATCCGTTGCCATTGGCCATCTCGAAAGATTTGCTGCAGATTTCGAAAGGGAATCTGGCACAGCCAATATTCCGGCTGTCGCAGCTCCCAACGGGATCAAGGTGGCTACAGTAGGCTCAGGCCCGGCCGCTCTTTCCTTTGCAGGTGACATGGTAAAAAACGGCTACGACGTGACGGTCTTCGAAGCACTACACGAAATCGGAGGAGTATTGAAATACGGTATCCCTGAATTCAGGCTTCCCAACGCCATTGTAGATTTTGAGTTGAACAACCTGAAGACCATGGGTGTCAAATTTGAAACCAACTTCATCGTTGGCAGAACTGCCTCCTTCGACGATCTTCGCGAAGAGGGCTACAAGGGTTTCTTTATCGGCAGTGGTGCCGGTCTTCCCCGCTTCATGGACATTCCAGGAGAAAACTACAACGGCATTCTCTCTTCCAACGAATACCTTACCCGCGTCAACCTGATGGGTGCCAACTCAGACTCGACCGATACACCGGTCATCCTGGGCAAGAGGGTGGCCGTAATTGGCGGCGGCAATACCGCAATGGATTCTGTTCGAACCGCACTCAGACTAGGCGCAGAACGGGCCATGATCATCTACCGCAGGTCGGAGGCAGAGATGCCCGCACGTATTGAGGAGGTGAAACATGCCAAAGAAGAGGGAGTCGAATTTTTGAACCTATGCAACCCACTCGAGTATTTTGCCGACGAAAAGGGTATGGTCAACAAGATGCGCCTGAACAGGATGGGCCTTGGCGAACCGGATGCTTCCGGGAGAAGAAGGCCTGTTCCAATCGACGGATCAGAGTTTGAACTGGAGGTAGACCTGGTGGTGGTGGCGGTAGGGGTTTCCCCCAATCCGCTGGTGCCCTCCTGTCTCCCTGATCTAAAAATCTCCAAATGGGGAACCATCATCGTGGAGGAGGAAAAAATGCAATCCTCCATCGAAGAGATGTTTGCCGGCGGTGATATCGTCAGAGGTGGAGCCACTGTTATACTGGCCATGGGAGATGGTCGCAAGGCTGCGGAAAACATGCACCTCTATCTTCAGAACAAAATTTCAAACAGTACAAAAATCAACTAATATGCCGGATTTAAGTATAAAATATCTGGGCCTCGACCTCAAAAGTCCGGTGATAGCCGGCAGCAGCAGCCTGACCAATTCCATCGACCACCTCAAGGCCATCGAAAAAGCGGGGGCTGGAGCCGTCGTATTGAAATCCATCTTCGAGGAGGAGATCTACCTGGAATATGCCCACGAATTCGACAAACTGGGGCCGATGGACAACAACCTCGAATTTTTGGATTATTACGACCTTGAGATCAAAAAAGAGAACCTGAAGCACTACCTGCAATTGATTACAGAGGCCAAACAACAACTTACCATTCCGGTGATAGCCAGCATCAACTGCATCTCTTCCCAGGAGTGGGGCTTCTTTGCCAAAAAAATTGAAGCAGCAGGTGCAGATGCACTGGAGTTGAATATGTTCCTCTCGCCATCCGATCTTTCACAGACCAGCCAGGACAATGAAAGCACCTATTTCGACATCATCACCCGTGTTACCCAAAAAATAGGCATCCCCGTCTCAGTCAAGATAAGTCCCCACTTCTCCAACCTGGGAGGAATGATCAGGGATATCTCCTTCTCTGGGGTGAAAGGAATCGTTCTCTTCAATCGCTTTTACTCGCCCGACATCGACCTGCAGAAAGAGTCCATTCATGGCGCCAATGTATTGAGTCACGATTCGGATTACCTCCTGCCATTGCGCTGGATCGCCATGATGTCCAACCGGGTCAACTGCGATATGGCCTCCTCCTCTGGTGTACATAGCTGGGAAACAGCCGTTAAGATGATACTGGCCGGCAGCAATGCAGTACAGGTTGCATCAGCACTCTATGAAAAAGGATTCGGCTTTATCGAAGAGATAAACAACCAACTCGCCGACTGGATGAAAGCACACAACTACGAGACAATTGATGCTTTCAGGGGAAAACTGAGTCAGGAGAATTCCGTCAACCCTGCTGAATTTGAAAGAGTTCAGTTTATGAGGAATTTTGGAGAATACAAATCCGGTTTATAAATCGGCAACAATGTCCGTTAGCCTAAAATCAGCAAAAGAAACTACGGGAAGTCACCTCATGCAGGGCCTCCTACTGCTTCTTTTGTTGATTTTTTCATCCTATACCTCAACATGCCAGGAGACCAAGCCATTGGAAAAGGTGGTGATTGGCGAGGATCGTTACATTCTTCATACCGTTCAAAAAAACCAGACACTTTACTCCATTGCCAGATTCTATGCCTGTACCCAGGAAGAAGTTCTGGCCGCCAACAAACACATCTCCGGGGTAATAAAAAAAGGGATGGTGCTGAAAATCCCGGATCATACCTATCTGAAACCACCATCGGCAAAAAACAGCGACGACAAGTTCCTGAACTATTTAACCGTTAGCGGTGACAATTTTTACCAATTGAAACTGAGGTATGGAGTGGATGAAGCAGAGCTTCTCAAATACAATCCAGAATTGAAAGAGGGACTGAAAGCGGGCAGCATGTTGCGCATCCCCATCAAGTCCAGGGTAGAAGTTGCGGCCACGGAACCCCCTGCTGACAAAACACCACCCCTGGAATCCCCGGTGCCCTTCAAGGCAAAAGATCCGGCTCAAACAATGCATGTTGGACTCTACCTTCCTATTTCTGCCGCAATAACCGACAGCCTCAAGCCTTCAGCCAAAACCCTCAGCTTTCTGGCATTCTACCAGGGGGCATTGATGGCAGTTGATCAGCTCACCAAAACTGGCATGAAGGTAAAACTTTATGTATACGACACCGAAAAGAGCAGCTCAAATGTCGAATCTTTGGTGAAAAAGCCGGAGTTCCTCTCACTGGATGTACTGATAGGCCCTGTATATCCTGAAAACCAGCGCATCATCTCCGAATTGAGTGCCAAAAACCGGATTCCAATGGTATCTCCACTCTCGACGGAAGACAAATACACCAAAAGCAACGCCTGGTATTTCCAGGTTAATCCGGTCAAAAAACTTAGAATTGAGGCCACCGCCGATTACATCCTGAAGGAATTTACGAAAGATGACATTTTCTTTTTGGAAGGGGGAAGTGGAAGTTCCGACACCCGTCAGATCCGTGAGTATATTTCAGAGAAAAACGGCAATTCGGAATCAGCAGCAAGCCATTTGAAAGCCTATAACATTTGGACAAAAGGGGTTGGGGAACTAGAATCCCAACTCTCTGTCGACAAACCAAATATTCTGGTAATGGCCGATCACAACGAGGTGAGTGTCAGTGTCGCCATGAACCGCCTCACCCTCCTCTCAAAAAAATACCCGCTCATTCTCATTGGAGTTCAAGAATTTACCCGGATGCAAAGCATCGAAACAGAGAATCTTCACAGCGTCAACCTCCGATACCTCTCCACCTATTTCGTCAACTACAACCTTCCGTCGGTTTCCTCTTTCGTGGAAAACTTCAAGGGAGAGTTTGGTACTGAACCCTCTCTGTTTGCGTTCCAGGGATACGATGTGACGACATTTTTCCTAAAATCACTAAACAGGGAGGAAAAACTTCCCCGGATGATTGCATCGACAGGCAAGACCAGTTTGCTCCATACCTCCTACCATTTCACCAAGCTCGCCGACTTTGGGGGGTATACCAACGACAGCTTCACGGTAGTGGAGTATGCCAACACCTTTGAGGTGAGATCGCTGGGAGATATCAGGAGTCTAAAGTAAGCCCTACCCAAAGGCGGACAGATTCGTGCGAATTCATTTTAATCAATCATTAACAATAATTTAAGAAAAACATCTGTTTTAAATATTACTTTCGTCCCCCATGAAAGGTCTAAAGCACATCGTATTCCGACTGGTATTCCTGACAACGCTCTTTTTTTGTTTGGGATTAG